>NZ_JBJPHS010000053.1:0-47475 GCF_052939495.1 Phormidesmis sp. 146-12
GGGGGCGAAAAGATGGACACTTCCCACAGATTCATCCCTCCAATCAGCAACGCCTTCTCAAATCTTTTGTAGATAGAGAACTGTAAACAACATCCCTCTCGAATCACTTTAGGCAAATTAGATTGAACTCTAAACGCTGAAAAGTCACTCTAGCAATCTGTTCAGCATTCGCGCTTCTACTCTCTTGAGG
Organism: Phormidesmis sp. 146-12; assembly: GCF_052939495.1. Classification (NCBI taxonomy): domain Bacteria; kingdom Bacillati; phylum Cyanobacteriota; class Cyanophyceae; order Leptolyngbyales; family Leptolyngbyaceae; genus Phormidesmis; species Phormidesmis sp. 146-12. The sequence continues at coordinate 191 of NZ_JBJPHS010000053.1, forward strand.
GAACAGAAGCAGATTGTGAATGCTAAGACGCTCACTGAGAAAAGGTTACGCTGCTTTTCAGTAATTTTGCTTCGTCTAGAGTGAGACTGACACTAGAGGAATAGGAATATCCTCTCAAACGGTCTTCAAAGCAGCGATCGTATTCAACGTCTCAGCCCATCAAGATTTCTTATTCTTCTTGCCCTTCTTCTTGGCTTTTTTGTCCTTCTTGCTTTTCTTATCCTTCTTATCCTTCTTGTCTTTTTTGTCAGACTTGAGAGGATTGATGGTATCTACTGCCTCCTTAACAGTATCAACCACTCCCGTAAGGTTCACATCTTCAAGTTTCATGATCGGATTTTCCTCAGTCGTTGCAGATTGTTGAGTTGAGTTTTGAACTACTTCTTTGAGCGCATCTACCACAACGGGGATTGCAGACGGGATTGCGGGCACAACGTCTTGTACCAAAGACTGAATGCTATCTTTAGCAATCGTTGCTGTATTCTCAAGGCTGTCGGTTGCTATCATTGATGCATTCTCAACAGCGTGATTGTGAGCGTGTGAATGGCTCTGATCAACGGGGACAGTGGAATTTACATTGGTGTGACTTTTGTCATGCTTTGAAGCGCTTTTGTGTGCAATTCGCTCGATCGCCGCTTCGACTACCGTCCCAATCACCGCACCTGCGATCGCAGTCCCCACCTGCCGCATATTTGGGCCAAGAACGCCCCTCTCTGAAGTCGCTTTTGATAACTTCTGATCCTTGTTTTTTGATTTTTTCTTAGCCATCTACTTTATATTCAAAGAGTGTTTCAATTTTTGAGAAACTTGAGTCTAGCGAATCATTTTCACTTTGATATCTGCACCAAGGAGAATGTGTGATGCATTCAGGTGTCTCCCTCTTGATTGCTGACAGATTGAACCTGCGATCGCTCCTCCCCGTCTAACTAAGATCTACGTAAACGGATCAAGCAGACAGATCCTCAGACGAGTTCAAAATCCAATACCCTATAGGGAGTTAAATCGGGTGAATGGCATGAAGTTCAAGTTTAAGGTGCCAAAGTGGGTGCTGGGGCTTCTAGCGGTGGGGCTACTGTCAGGAGTCAGCTACGTCGCCTATGGGCAAATCACTCAGGCAAACAAGCAGCAAGCCAGACGCAACGTGCAAACCGCCACAGCAGAACGGCTTACGGTGCCTGTGACCATTTCTGCAAATGGAACGGTACAGCCAGAACGATCGGTGAATATGAGTCCCAAAAACTCCGGCGTACTCAAACAACTGCTCGTTAAGGAGGGCGATCGCGTCACTGCGGGTCAGGTGCTTGCTTACATGGATTCCTCCAATCTTCAAGGACAGCAGACTCAGGCTCAGGCTCAATTAGCATCGGCGCAAGCAAATTTGGACAAACTTCTAGCAGGCAATCGTCCTCAAGAAGTCGCGCAAGCTCAGGCTCAATTAGCATCGGCTCAGGCAAACTTGGACAAACTTCTGGCGGGCAATCGTCCTCAAGAAGTCGCTCAGGCGCAAGCAGAATTGACCTCGGCGCAAGCCAGTTTGCAGCAGGCCAGCCTCACCTTTAACCAAAATCAGCAGCTTTATGCAGCAGGTGCCCTTTCCCAACGCGAATTTGACACCTCTCGCACTGCCTACAACACTGCCAGAGCACAGGTCGAACAAGCCAAACAAGGATTAAACTTGCAGCAGGTGGGGTCTCGTCCCGAAGATATTGCCACCGCCCGCGCCCAAGTCGAACAGGCTAAACAGGCGCTCAGTTTACAAAAATCTGGCTCCCGCGAGGAAGATATCGCCACGGCCCGCGCTCAAGTGATGAATGCGAAAGGCGCGTTGCAAACGGTGCAGTCACAGCTAAACGATACCGTTATTCGCGCTCCCTTTAATGGGGTAATCACGCGCAAATTTGCCGATCCGGGTGCGTTTGTGACTCCGACGACTTCGGGCAGTTCGGTTTCGTCGGCGACTTCTTCTTCGATTTTGTCTCTGGCTTCGACCAATCAGATTGTGGCTAAAGTGCCCGAAAGCAGCATTTCTAAAATCAAAGTGGGAATGGATGTCACGATCGCCGCCGATGCCTTCCCCGGTCAGTCGTTTTCAGGAAAAGTCAGGCAGGTCGCGACGCAATCGACGGTCGAACAAAATGTCACCTTTTTTGAAGTCAAAATGTCGCTGGATGATCCCAAAAATCAACTGCAAGCGGGGATGAATGTCAGCGTAAATTTCAAGGTCGGCACTTTGGACAATGCGCTGGTAATTCCCACGGTGGCGATCGTGCGACAAGAACAGGGAACGGGGGTTTTGCTGGCGGGTGGGGACAATTCTACTTCGGGAGAATCGGGCGGCAATCGGCGATCGAAGTTTCAACCCATCACGACAGGTGCCTCATTTGAAGATAAAACCGTCGTCGTTTCGGGGCTAAAAGCAGGTGACAAAGTGCTACTGAGCTTTCCTCAAGGCGAGCGGCCAGCCTCGCGAACGCCTTCCGTGATTCCTGGAATGGGCGGCGGTTCTCCGGGTGGGTCGGGCGGCAGCAGACGAGGAGGCAGCTAATGGGCATGATTGAAAAAATTGCACCGATTCGACCGACCAAGATTTCCTTAATGGAAGTTTTGACAATGGCAGTGGAAGCGCTGTGGAGTAACCGACTACGAACCGGTTTGACCATGCTGGGTGTCGTGATTGGTATCGCTTCGGTGATTACAGTAACGTCCGTTGGGCAGGGCGTGCAGAAAGCAACCGAACAGCAGATTCAAGCTTTGGGAACGAATGTGATGCTGGTGTTGGCAGGCGTTGCGAGAACGGGCGGCATTAGTCAAGGGTCGGGCACTGCAAGTACGTTGACCTGGGAAGACTCACAAGCGATCGCCCGACAAGTTCCCGCGGCAGAGTCGGTGACGGCTTATTTGCAGCGAGGCGGCCAGGTCGTATACGGCGATCAAAACGAATCGACTTCAATTTTGGGCGTGGAGTTAAATTATCCCAACGTCAAAGAAATCTATCCTCAAGAAGGGCAGTTTTTCACACAACAAGATTTGGACAATGCAAGTTCGGTCGTCGTTTTGGGCAGCAAAGTGCGGAGTGATTTGTTTCCACCGGGTGCCCCTGCGATCGGAGAAACGGTGCGGGTGCAAAATGGTCGCTATACCGTGATCGGCGTGATGGAGGCAAAGGGATCGGTGGGCGGACAAGATCAAGACGATCGGGTGTATGTTCCCTTAACCAATATGTCGTCTCAACTGGTGGGCAATACGTCGGTAAATGGTCAAGCGATCAGTGGGTTTTGGCTCAAAGCCAAGGATCAGGCACAGCTAGAAGCGGCGCAGTTTCAAGTGACGAACTTACTGAGAATTCGCCACAACATCTATCCCCCCAAACCGGACGACTTTCGCATCAGCAACCAAGTGGACATCATCAACACTTTTAGCAACATTGTGGGCTTGTTTACCGTGATGGTCAGTGCGATCGCCGGAATTTCTCTCGTCGTCGGCGGCATCGGAATTGCTAACATCATGCTCGTTTCAGTCGTCGAACGAACTCGTGAAATTGGCATTCGCAAAGCGATCGGAGCCACCAACAGCGCTGTTCTCAATCAGTTTCTTACCGAAGCCATTCTCGTTTCTTTACTGGGTGGAGCGGCAGGCGTGGCGATCGGAATTGGTTTAGCATTCGCCGCCTCATCGCTATTTAGCTTTCCGTTTGTGATTTCGGTGGGGTCGATCGTCGCAGGTATTGTTCTCGCACTCACCGTTGGACTGATTGCAGGCGTAATTCCGGCTCGAAATGCGGCTCGACTTGACCCGATCGCCGCCCTGAGAAGTGATTAGGATCGGGAAATAACATTATCTTGTTCTCAAAGTAATTAAACTGATGGCAACAATGATTTGGATGGAGAACATCACCAAAACTTACCGACTGGGTGAAGTCGATGTTCCTGTGTTAAAGGGCATTGATCTTGACATTCAAGAAGGTGAATATGTGGCGATTATGGGTATGTCAGGATCAGGTAAATCGACATTGATGAATATTATTGGTTGTCTCGATCGCGCCACAGACGGCCACTATATTCTTGAAGGCCGAAACTTGACGACGCTAGAAAATGATGAGTTGGCTTACATTCGCAATCAGCGCATTGGCTTTGTGTTTCAACAGTTCAATTTGCTGCCGCGTGCGACGGCTTTAGAGAATGTCATGTTGCCAATGGTGTATGCAGGCATTCCCAAATCTGAGCGGCGGCGTAAAGCACAAGAAGCGCTGTCTCGTGTCGGTTTGGCAGAACGGCTCTCCAATCGTCCCAGTCAACTATCTGGAGGACAACAGCAACGAGTCGCGATCGCCCGTGCCTTGGTCAACCGTCCCGCTCTCGTACTAGCTGATGAACCGACTGGCGCGCTCGACACCCAAACGTCTGAAGAAGTCATGTCCCTGCTCACCGATTTGAACAATCAAGGGATTACGATCGTCATTGTCACCCACGAACCCGATGTCGCCGCCCAGACTAGTCGCACCATTCACGTTAAAGATGGGCTGGTGGTATAGGGGTAAGTGCAAGGCGATCGGTTACTCAGAAAGTTGTTAGCTGTCTCAATCTACTGGAGTAAATATGGCTGAAATGGATAGTATCTTTAAAGCCAATGGCACGGATGAAGTTTATTGCGCTATTAAAGACGAGATAAATTCTCATTGCCAAGAAGCCAAGATCTTTGTTGAACAGCTTTGGGGAAAGACACATGAATATCTTGATTCAGATATTTTGAAAGAGCTACCAGTTCAGTTTCATCAGCGTTTCTGGGAAATTTATCTGGCAGCATCGTTGCTTGAAGCAGGTTTGAACCTTCAACGTAGTAGTAGTCGAGACGGCCCAGACATTTGTATCAATGCTGATGATGGCTCAAAAATATGGATAGAAGCTGTCACAGCCTCTCCAGGACAAGGAAATGATGCCGTTCAAGAAGCAGAACTTGGCACTGTAAGATCTGTCCCCGACGACCAAATCAAGCTTCGGTTATTGAATGCATTTGCTGAAAAAAGTAGGAAGCACAAACGCTATAGAGAGAAGAATTGGGTTAGCTCAGAAGAACCGTACATCATTGCTATCAATGCGGCTCAAGTGCCTTCAGCAAGTCGTGAACTTGAAATCCCCAGAATCGTCAGATCTCTTTTGCCTTTTGGATTTCAAGTTTTGCATTTGAGTAGAGAGACTCTAGAAGTAACCGAAACCAGCTACGAGTATCAAGGGGAAGTCATTAAAATATCTGGTGTGGAAATAGAGACTACTTCCTTTCTGAATCCTGAACATTCTGGAATAAGCGCCGTTATTTATTCATGTGTAGATGCTTTCAATTATCCAACAGAGGTTAGCAGGGCACTCTTACTGTTTCATAACCCTCTAGCTACGGCTCCATTGCCGTTAGGCTTCATAAAGAAAGGCTACGAATATTGGGTCAATGAACATCTCAAAAACAAAAACTGGAATCAAGAATCGTCAGTGTGAGTCCCGACAGCTAACAACTGCGCTGGATTAGAACGTACAAATTGGTCGGTTGAGTTGCCAAGGTTTATCTGCGTCCGGTGATCTCGAACGTTCTGTTGCCTGCATTATTGAGTAGGAGTGCAGGCAAAAGTTTATGATTGAGTTGAAATCGCGACTGAGTTCACACAATAGAGAAAACTTTTATCTGTTATTTTCCCCTATGTCTATTACTACTGAAGCCCTCAAACAAGATTTAGATCAACTGACTCCTGAGCAACTTCAACAAGTGGCTGATTTCATTGCTTTTCTGAAGTTTCGCGATCAGCGTCACCGTCAGGCCATCCTCGACCCAAAACAACTGGCTGCCCTATTTACAGAGTTTTCTGACGAAGACCGCGCTCTTGCCGAAGCAGGCATGAATGACTATGCAGCAATGCTCAGTCAGGAAGACTAAATATGAGCAACCTGCTTAAACGAGGTGAAATCTGGCTGGCCGATCTCAATCCGACTCAAGGTTCTGAGCAAGCAGGCATTCGCCCCGTCATCATCTTTCAAAATGACCTTGTTTCTCAATTCTCAAGCACGACTATTGCCATTCCCCTCACGACCAACCAACGTCGCGCCGCCCTGCCCATATGCTTACTGATCAAACAAGGTGATGGCGGACTCAGCCAAGATTCTGTTGCCCTGTGTTTTCAAATGCGGGTGCTGGACAAAACTCGTATGATTCGCAGGCTTGGGCAACTGAGTTTAGAAGTCATTGTTTCCTTGGAAGAAGTGGTTTTGCTAACTTTAGGATATGACTCGTAAGATAACTACAACGCTGCTAAGACTTCTCTTGATGCTGCAATTTGACTGGCGCTAAACCCCGCTTCGTCTAGATATTTGAGAAAGTCACGATCGCCATATCGTCCGTCTTGAGCGATCGCACTTGTGACAACTACGGAGGGATGATTCTCCAAAAAGTGGCTACACCACGGCATATCCAGTATGTGATCGAATCTCAGGGGAGTGAAAAGCCAGCACAATCTGGTCTTGGGGAATGCCTGCGGCAACAAGATCTTCAGTGATGCCGCGATCGATACCATCGTGATGCATCCAGAGTTTGCCATTGCGAATTTCAGCATGGAAAATCAAGCTATGAATCCGTTTTTTACCTTCCCAGCCTTCATTGACCACCATAAAATGGTTCTGGTCTTCGCTGACGATGACGGTACTGGTGACGTGATCGGGCTTGCTCATAATCAGTGCGTGTTCTGACAATAATTTGTGCAGGATGTTGCGATAGCTGTTTAGCTTATCCATTGGGTAATAACCTCCTGAATTTCATCAAAAATCAAAACTTTAATATGACGTTTTCTCATCAGAATTTGCACAATTGGTTCAGAAAAAAAGTAAGATACACTTCCTCTCGAACCGCGAGGTAGAGAATACGCTCTGGATAGTCTTCAGCAATGATGTCTTCGTAAAGAACGTATTGCCCAAGGGCATTTTCTAAATCCCTGACGGGCGATGCACTAATAAAGCTTTTCACTTCTACAGCAATCTTTTGACTACCACGATCGGCAATCAGCAATTTCTCTGCACCCAGGTCAATATAGAGATCCCGCTCACCAATTGCTAGAGTCAAAGGGTCGTCGGTAATCGTCCAGCCATCTTTGATCAAGGCAGTTTTCACCGTGTTGTGATAAAGGTCTTTGGCAGGCATAGAGCAGAACTGAGTTGCTCTTCTTATTGTAAATCGATTTTAAGAATAGCCGAGCGCGCAGCCATTTCTAGAAAAACCTTGCAGTGTATACAACTCTGCATTCCATCAAGTGAGAATATGGAATGCGCTACAAAGCTGCTAAGACTTCTCTGGATACGGCAATTTGACTTGCGCTAAACCCCGCTTCGTCTAGATATTTGAGAAAGTCGCGATCACCATATCGTCCGTCTTGAGCGATCGCTTGCTGATAGGCTTGTTGTGCAAGTTTGCGTTCTCCATTGCTCCAGTGAGCGATCGCTAGAGCCACCCAGGGATGAGGATTGTTGGGTTCCAATTCAGCGGCTCGTTTTGCAGACGCGATCGCCCAATCATAAGCCTTTAGTCGCCAAAACGCCAAGCTCAGATTGTAGGGAGCAATTTCATTTTGAGGTGCCAGGAACGATGCCCAGGTGTGAGTTATGACCGCATCAGGCAATCGATCGCTCACCAGATAGACAATTCCCAACGCATTGAAGGTCTGAACATCAAAGGGATTGAAGGCGATCGTTTGTTCCAACATCGCGGCGGCTTCTGAATCTCGCTTTGCTAAATGCAGCGTCCATCCCAGACTAACGCGACCTGAAACATTGGCTGGCTCCAGTTCAACCGCTTTTTGGAGAGATGCGATCGCCGTCGCAAGTTGCCCTTGTTCTCGAAGCTGAAGCCCGCGATCGCGATACTGCACCGCCGTCATAGACAACAGAGGTCTAGGGTTGAAAACACCACTCAACAGCACCGAGATCAGAAGCCCACAAATCTGAGAAGCGCGCATCATTTTGCCTGAATCACATCTGAATTTTAAGCACTTCTCACGTCTCTTGGCATCTGGTTGACCTCGTTAAATCTTCCAATCTGCCAATAGCCAGCGCTTTCCCAATTCAAGGTTGATCGCTTCTGACAATCAACAAATCGCCTCAATCATAACTTTGAAACGATTGGCTGCCGCCCCTTGCTCCTTCCAACCTTTGGCGTTTAGACATATCGTTGCAATTAACTATACCTTCAGCTACCTCCCAGGTATAGGCTCTACGTTGTAATAGAGAGCATATGCATTTTCAATAGCGGGAACAATTTCGACAACTTCAAAATACGTTCCCCAGAATAACGTTTCGCGAAGCTCCTCAACGAGAAATTGGTAATCCTTAACTTCGGATGCTTCCCACATCAAAACGTCGGTAAAGTGTCCAGAAAATGCTTCGGAATCAAAGAATCGCAGTTTCACAAACGGGTATTTTTTGAGAAGCGGTGAAATGACCGTTTCAAGAAACTTAAATCGCTCCTTTGCAGAAAGTTGTAGCCAGGCTGTCGTCGTCTTGACCAGCATGAAATAGGTATAATTCAGCGCTTTTGATGGGGTTGTCATACAGTCTCCTGATTCATGAATTAGTAGAAATTTGGCATCGTTGTAGTGCCTGACCCTGGATGAAATGGCTGTCAACGATCTCAGGAACATCTGTGCAAGTCAAATGACCATACAGAAACCGCTTGGGAATGAACAGCCGTCGTAATTTCAGCCGAAGTTTTGTGGGTAGCCAGGAAAACTCGTTCCGGCTGGGCTGGTAAACTAACGCGATCGCTCCAGATTCACACTGATCTAAACATCCCGATCTCCGAACTTCGACGCGATCGCCTAATTGCCGCTTTTGAATTTCATCTTGGAAGGCTTGGTAGATTTCTAGTGCATCTGCGTTGCAGCAACAACCTTTTGGATCATTTGCCGAGCGCTGCTTTGTACAAACGAAAATGCGGTGCTGGGGTGACTTCATAACGTCTCGCTCAAATATGAGGGATTGCTCGTATGATATGAGTTATTACTCGTGTTCGCCAACTCGCATTTGATTGAGGTGCTTTGATGCCGCGAAAACATTCTACAATTCCTCGCAAACTGCCGCAGCAAGACCGTTCTCGAATGACAGTTGAAGCGATATTAGAGGCAACCGCTCACATTTTGACCGAGGAAGGCTACGACAAAGCCAACACAAACCGCATTGCAGAACGTGCAGGAATCAGTATCGGCTCCTTGTATCAATACTTTCCAAATCGGGAATCGTTGATGGCTGCCCTAGTGGAACAACACTCCGATGAAATCGCCAGATTAGTCGAATCAAAACCAAACCATTTGTCTGACGCACCCTTGGAGATTGCTATCCCTAAACTTGTGAAAGCAGTTATTGCGGCTCATGCGATCAATCCACGTCTCCATCAGGTTTTAAATGAGGAAATTCCCCGTTCAGAACGATTGCAGCAAATGCAAAAGGCGGATGAACACATCACAGAATTGTTGAAAACCTATCTTGCCCGGTGGAGCGATCTTGAAGAGATACCTACAATGGGCCATTTTTATCCCCAAAATATTGAGATGACAGTTTTCATCATGAGTCGCACAGTTGAAGCTTTGTGCCATTCAGCCGTCATTGAGCATCCAGGCTTTATAAACGATGGACGGTTTGAACAAGAAGTTTCTAATCTTTTACTACTCTACTTAACGCGATCGCCGCCTCTAAGTTCTTAACAAAACGTCAGTTCGATGAACTTCTTCGCTTCTCGCTCTTCGAGATACTCGCAAGGGGTTGCAGATCCGAGAAGGCTCCTACATCCTATAAAAGTGAGTGATGGTTGTCTAATTCCTAATTCTAAGCAGTGCTTAGAGCAATCATTGTCACTGACTTAACGATTGTGGACAGAATCCCTGGCAATTAATGTTAGCTTCGCAAGAGCCTTCGGAGGGCATCTATGATTCGTGCAGGAAGTCTATTGAAGTTATGCTGGCTGTGCTGACATTTCGGGCGTTGCGATTAGTTTGCCGTCTTCCATGTAGACAATACGATCGGCAATGTCCAAAATCCGATTGTCGTGCGTCACCATTAGAATTGTGCAACCTTGTTCCTTGGCCAGCTTTTGCATGATGTTGACGACATCGCGACCCGATTGTTTGTCCAAGGCGGCAGTTGGTTCGTCAGCTAATACAATCTGTGGATGACTGACCAGGGCACGCGCGATCGCGACTCGTTGTTTTTGCCCACCCGAAAGATTGTCAGGATAATATTGAGTTCGCGCTTCTAAACCAACTAGCTCTAACATTCTGACTGCTCGATCGCGCCTCTCATGACGCGGGAAAGCCCCATGCATTTCTAGCCCCATCATCACATTCTCTTGGGCTGTAAGGCTCCCATGTAGATTGTGCGCTTGAAAGATATAGCCACACGATCGCCGCGCCTTGACTGCAATGTTTTTGGCGGCACCCACTAGCTCGGTATTGAGAATTCGCAGGCTACCAGACTGGGGCGATCGTAAGCCACCCATCAATGAGAGCAGCGTCGTTTTACCGGAGCCTGATGGCCCTGTGAGGATTACAATTTCACCCGCAGCAATCGCTAAATTAACCTCAAATAGGGCTTGCTTACGAAGGTCACCTTTGCCGAAGAAGTGATCTAGATTTTCAACGGCGATCGCAGGCTGCACTCCATTCAGAATTAGGTTCATAGCTCCTCCTAGAAAATATCGGCTGGGTCAGCGGACTGAATTTTGCGGGTTGCAATCATCCCAGACACACTACACATCACCATCGTCAGAAAGAAAACAAAGGCAAGCCGTGAAAATGTCATCGAAATCGGTAGCGCCGCCGCGCTTTGAATTAACGCATACTGTCCCAACGCCAAGCCTAATCCTGGAATAAATCCCAACATTGCAAGTAAGATCGCTTCCTCAAATACAATGAGAAGTAGATAGCGATCGCGGTAGCCCATCGCCTTAAAGGTGGCATATTCTCCCATGTGTTCATTGACATCGGTCGAAAGGATCTGAAACACAATCACAGTTCCCACGACAAATGCCATAACGGTTCCAAACGTAAAGACAATGCCGATCGGGGTGTTCTTTTCCCAGTAGGCTTGCTCAAACGTGACAAATTCTTGTTTGGTAGATGCGATCGTATCAGCAGGCAAAATCGCTTTGATCTGAGATAGCACCTGGTTGGGATCGTGACCCGGCTGCACTTTGATCAACCCTAAAGTGATCTGTCCTGCGCCCTGTTGAGGAAAGAAGCGCAAGAAGTTTTCTTGACTGGTGATCAGCGTGCCATCTGTCGCAAAGGAGGCTCCCAAAGAGAACAAACCAGCAATTTGAATGGTGCGACGATCGATTTCTGTTTTGACTGTCTGCCCTTTTTTGACTTGAGCAACGACTTCGGCGTAGTCTCCACGAGTGTTGCGATCGAACAAAAACGTATCGGGTTGCTTGAGCTTATCTAGATTTCGATTGACTTCATCAAAGGTAAAGGCGGGACGTTCTAGATTTTGACCGACTAACGTAAGCTGAGTTTTGCGACGAGTTTGCGGATTTTTCCACACCCCATTCGCGACGTAAAGTGCCTCTGCGGACTCCACCCCCGGCAAATCCTTAATCTGAAATAAACGACGACGCGGCAATGTATTGGCTAAGTTCAAATTGCGATATTGGGCACTGCGAATCACAATGTCAGCATCGATTCCACGGTTGAGCAATGTGTTGCTGTCAAACAAGGCCGCCTGAATTCCTAACTGAGCAAACATCAACAGATCAGCGAATCCAATCCCGGCGATCGCGACCATCAGCCGTCCTTTATTCTTCTTTAGTTGCAGCCAGCCCAGGGGTGTGCGGTCTTGCCAAAATCTAAGTTTAGACAGGCGAGGTTGAGGGGTCTCCGGTTGATGCGGTTTTGGTTGGGTCAACGTCATTGTTGAATCTCTCCTGTCACCTGCAAGTTCGTTAATCCGACGACTTTCTGGGCAGAGTCTCTATCTAGTTGCACCCGGACTTCGACCACACGCGCATCAATGTTGGCAGAAGTATCTGAGTTCACCACATTCTGACGCTTCACTTTCGCACCAATTTCGATGACGCTGCCCAAAAGTGGCGCTGTGAGACTATCGGCAAACAGTTTGGTTAGTTGCCCCAGTCTGATCTTGCGAATGTCTGTCTCATAAACTTCAAGAAGGGCGGTCATTTGACGGGTGCGCCCCAGTTCCACGATGCCATCACTCGAAACTAGCTCACCGGGACGAGTGTGAATATCCAGAACAACACCATTTTGAGGAGCGCGAACGGTTGCCAAATCGAGTTGGGCCTTGGCTTGTTGGACGGCAGCGATCGCCCGATCGACCTGTGACTGTGCTGCTTCGACATCAACGGGGCGCACTTCGGCAATGCGATCGAGGGTGGCTTTGGCGGCGGTGAGTTCGGGTGATCGTGTGGTTTGAATTCGATTTAACACGGCCTGGGCTTCTTGTAGGTTGCGCTGTGCGGTCTTTAGCGTCAAAGCTTTGCTATCTCGCAGAGAAGCGGATGTAGCACCCTGCTGATAGAGAACCTCATAGCGCTGGGTTTCTGTTTGGGCGTTTTGCAATTCTGCTTGAAGTCGATCGACCGTCGCACTCTGGGCTTCAAGATCTCCCTGTCGCTGGGCTTCTAACCGAACAATCTCGGCTTGTTGAGCAGTCACTTCACCTTGTTTAGCGCCAGCTTTGACTACGGCTAGATTTGACTGGACAACGTTTACCTGTTGCTGGGCTTCTTGAAGGGCGGCTTGGAGGCGATCGCGATTATCCAACACGGCGATCGCTTGTCCCGCTTTAACGCTATCTCCCTGTTTGACTAGAAGTTGTTCAACGCGACTAGAGCCACCAGAAGCGTTGGGTGCAGAAAGTTTGATCACTCTGCCTTGAGGTTCGAGGTAGCCCAAAGCGGTGACGGTTGGCTGTTGGGGAGCAGCCTTTTCGACGGGTTGAGCGGTCTGAGCAGAGGAACGGGCGCTTTTACGCCAACGCGTAAAAGCGCCCGTTCCGCCTAATAAAATCACAGCGGCGATTCCCAAAAGCTTCCAGGACGGGAGCCGCTTTCGGTCGATCGTGGGACTCTGCATGGTGCTTGCCTCGTGGTGTAGAGTTTAACTAAACGGTTTAGTTAAGTAAGATTTGCTATTAAACTAAACCATTTAGTAAAATTGTGTCAAGTCCAATTTTTGATCTGATCGATGGAACCGTCCCAGTCTGCTAATTCTGCCCGTCAGCGATCGCCCGAAAAAACGGCTGCCATCTTAGAAGGGGCAATGCGTGTCTTTCTCAAACAAGGCTATGTGGGCACCACAATGGATCGGGTGGCGATCGCCGCAGGGGTGTCTAAGCCAACGCTCTACAGCCACTTTCAAGACAAAGAAGGATTGTTTAATGCTTTGACCGCGCAATGGGTGCAAAAGACGCAATGGGCAAGCTGTCCTCATGATTTACTCAAGTCTCAAGAGTCGCCTCAAGTCGTACTGCGTCAGTTGGCCAACAGTATTTTAGATAGCTGCATCAACAATTCTGAAAAAATTACGTTTATCCGATTGGTGTTGGGCGAGTCGGGTCGATTTCCAGAACTCGGAAGAGCCTTTGTACAACACATGGATAAGCCGATCCTGAATGCCCTGACTCAGTATCTAACAGATTGTCCAGACTTGAATCTAGCTGATCCTGCCGCCGTTGCTCATATGTTTATGGGGACATTGATTTTTCTGCTGATTACTCAGGAGATGTTGCATAGTGGGGATATTGTGCCAATGGATCGCGATCGACTCGTCGATAATTTGATTAACCTGATCACTTGAATGAGTTGAGCAAACTAAGAATCGTCGATCGTGCGCGATGTGCAACTCTGAATTCATATACATCCTGTTCTGAAGTAGGGCCGATTCGTTGTAACTAGAGAAAATCTAAAAGCTCCAAGCCTTCGTTTTATTTCAGATCAGGCTCGAACGAACTGATAAAGGAAGGTTATAAGTTTTCTCTCAAATGGTAGTCTCAGAGCAAAAATTCTTCGATCGCCGCCGCCGCTCCATCTGCTTCTACACTGGGAGCAACCCACTGAGCGATCGCCTGCACAGCCTCTGGCGCATTCCCCATCGCAACGCCGACCCCAGCATATTCGAGCATTTCGACATCGTTAAAATTGTCTCCGATCGTCATCACGTTTTCTGGCTTGAGTCCGAGTAGCTCTTCGGCGAGGTAGCAAACCGCCGATCCTTTGTTAGCAGAGGGATGGGTCGCTTCAAAAAAGGTGGCGACTGATTTTGTCAGATAGAGTTCGGCAGGCGTGTACTGCTTTTGCAATGATCCGAGAAGTTGTGTGATCAGATCCGTGTCATCGCTGAGGGCCAAAACTTTAGTTGGCTCAGTCTCCAAAGTCGTTCGCAGATCTCCGACAGCAATGGGTTGAATGCCCGATCGTTCTGAATAGGCCTTCGTTTCGGGCGTGATTTCTCGAACGTATAGCTGGTCATTAATATAGAAATGCACCGACAGCAGCGCCTTCAATTCTGTCCGTTCAAAGTAGTCCAGCAGGGCTGATACCTGTTCTCTGGGCACTGACCAATGGCGATGTACTTTCTCAGTGGCAGGATCTTGAATCCAGGCTCCTTGATAGGCGATCAGCGGCAACCGAGAACCCACCATTTGATGAAAGCGCAGCGCCGATCGATACATTCGCCCTGTGGCGATCGCCACCTCAACGCCCTTTTGTTGAGCCGCTCGAATGGCGCTGAGAACCGATGGATTAATTTGATTGGAGTGACCTGCGATCGTACCGTCGATATCCAAAACCAATAAGCGAAGATCGGACTGCATCATTTTCATTAAATTTGGTCAGGGATATTGGATATTAGACATCAGACATTGGACATCAAACATTGGACATTAGACGTTATACAAAATTGATCTTTGAGTCCTACAGGTCTTGGAGAGCAACCTAAATCTCCCACTTGTGGAGGACTTCAAGCCAAAGAAGTCTCGGATTCTCAAAGTCCCCCAGAATGGGGGATTTAGGGGGCGAAGGATCTGTAGCACTAACCAATTGATTGGGTATTAATCATCGGTTTCACGTCTCTAGCCCAAAGTCTCTAGTCTAAGGTCTCTCTTTCTTCTTGATTGGGTATTAATCATCGGTTTCGCGTCTCTAGCCCAAAGTCTCTAGTCTAAGGTCTCTCTTTCTTCAAAAAACATAACTATCTCTGAAACTAAATTCCGTGATAGGTTGGGGGTTATGGCTGAAGTAAAAAACCCCCGTGGGGTGAGTCGTCAAGTTTTGTTTGTGACGCTCTGGCTGACACTGCTCGTTTTGGCGGTCAAAGTCTGGGCAGGTTGGGCTACGCGATCGCTCAGTCTGTTAGCCGAGTCGCTTCATACCGTGATTGACAGCTTTAGCACGGTTCTCAGCCTGATCGCAGTTTCTTCGCCTTATCGCATCTCAGGACGAGAAGTGTGGGGACATGGCCGCCTCGAAACCACCCTGACGCTTTTGTTAGTCAGTTTTTTGGGCTTTGCCTGCTTTAGCATTTTGGGATTATCGCTTCAACAATTAGATGCGGCTCCCAATTTGACCGCAGTGCTGCCTGTCCAGATGACCGTCCCGTTGATTGGGCTGCTGGCGATCGCTTTTGCAGCGAGTTTAGGATTAGCCGTCTTTGAGAAATATTTGGCTAAGTCCCTCGAAAGTACAGCCCTGCGAGTCAATGCCAACCAGATTTTGCAAGATGCATGGCTGACCCTAATCCTGCTCGGCGGACTGCTTGGCATTCTCAAAGGATACCGTTGGCTTGATCCCCTGTTGGCGATCGCCCTGATTATTACTGCCGTCCTGAGTTGTTGGCGTGTCCTTAATTGGCAACTGCCTTTGATGATCCGACAGACGGCGATCGCGCCCGAAGCCATTTCTCAACTGGTGCGCGAAATTCAAGGCGTGACCCACTGTTACCAGATTCATTCGCGGGGGATCGTGGGTCGGCAGGTGTTGATCGAGATGCGTCTCGTACTGCATCCTGAGTTTGCTGGACTGAGCCAGTGGATTATCGAACAGATCGAAGCCACCATTCGAGATCACTACGGCCCCGTACAAGTTGTCGTACAGCTAGAAAGCGATCGCGACGAGCCATCTGACTTTGCCGGAACCCAATCGCCCAGCCGCGAACTCGATTGGAACCAATAGGGCGATCGACTCGATCCCCTTTGCTAAACCTTCAGCAGAATGTCTTAGAGAATACCCAAACTTGGATCATTTCTATAGTTGATCTAAAGTTAGACCCCGTTCTTGAAATGCCTTCCTAAGATAGAAGCAAGGGCACTCAGGCGATTCGTGCTCTACAAACAGCCTCAGTGGATTTTCAAACTCAGGGAGGAGAAGAATCATGACCGACGCTGACCCATCCATCAATTTGCAGAGCGAACACCCTCCAGGTCGTGATTACGCGCTTGACCGCGACTGCACCACCCTTTCTCGTCACGTCCTAGAACAACTGCAAAGCTTTTCACCGGACGCTCAAGATCTCAGCGCCTTAATGAATCGCATTGCGCTCGCCGGAAAGTTGATCGCTCGTCGTCTCAGCCGGGCCGGATTGATGGAGGGCGTTTTGGGCTTTACAGGCGATGTCAATGTGCAGGGCGAATCCGTCAAAAAGATGGATGTGTTTGCCAATGAGGTGTTTATCTCCGTCTTTAAGCAAAGTGGTTTAGTGTGCCGCCTCGCTTCTGAGGAAATGGACGATCCTTACTACATTCCGGAAAACTGCCCAGTGGGCCGATATACCTTGTTGTACGACCCGATCGACGGCTCCTCTAATGTAGACATCAATATCAATGTGGGGTCGATTTTCTCGATTCGTCAGCAAGAAGGCGAAGACGCAGATGGCACCGCTCAAGATCTGCTACAAAGCGGACGAAAACAAATCGCCGCAGGGTATATCCTCTATGGGCCGAGTACGATGCTGGTGTATTCGATCGGCAAAGGCGTTCATGCATTCACCCTTGATCCCAGTTTGGGCGAGTTTATTTTGTCAAACGAAAATATTCAGACTCCTGAGCATGGGCCGGTCTACAGCGTCAACGAGGGCAACTTTTGGCAATGGGACGAGTCCATTCGCAACTACATTCGCTATGTGCATCGCCACGAGGGATACACGGCCCGCTATGGAGGCGCGATGGTCGGCGACTTTCACCGCATTTTGTTTCAGGGCGGCGTTTTTCTGTATCCCGGAACCGTGAAAAAACCAGAAGGCAAGCTGCGGCTGCTCTACGAATCTGCACCGATGGCGTTTTTGATCGAGCAAGCGGGCGGTCGGGCGACTACCGGGACTCAAGACATTCTGGATGCGATCCCTGAAAAGCTGCACGCTAGAACCCCGTTGATCATTGGCAGCAAAGAAGACGTGGCGCTGGTCGAATCTTTCATTCAAGAGGGAGCCAGAGATCAAGAAGTGCTAATGGTCAAGCGATAAACCGTTTTGAACTCTATTTGAGAGTCAACTCTCGAACCTCAAAACTCAAACCTGTACCGATTAGGAGCAATCTAATGACAACGAACCACCTTCTAGAAATCAAAGACTATGGGCAAAGTATCTGGATGGATAATTTGACCCGTGACTTGGTTCAGTCAGGTGAACTCAAGCAGATGGTCGAAACTCAAGGGCTGCGCGGGGTCACTTCAAACCCAGCCATTTTTGAAAAAGCCATCAACGGCAACAAAATCTACGACGCTGACATTGAGGCGGGGATCAGAGCCGGAAAATCGCTATTAGAAATCTACGAATCTCTGATTTTTGACGACATTCGCAACGCCTGCGATATTTTCTTACCTGTGTATGAAGAATCGGGTGGATTGGATGGCTACATCAGCATCGAAGTGCCGCCCAACATCGCCGACGACACAGAATCCACCATTTCAGAAGCGCGTCGCTATCACCGAGAAATTGGTCGCCCTAATGTGATGATCAAAATCCCAGGAACGTCCGCAGGGTTGCCCGCTGTCGAACAGATGATCAGCGAAGGCGTGAATGTCAACGTGACGCTGCTATTCTCGGTGCAAAGCTACATTAATACCGCTTGGGCTTACATTCGAGGACTGGAGAAGCGGGCCGCCAGCGGTGAAGATATCAGCAAAATTGCCTCCGTTGCCAGCTTCTTTCTCAGCCGCATCGACATCAAAATTGACGAGCGAGTTGATGAACTCTTGAAAAAAGGGGTCGATGACATCGCCGAAGAAGCCAAACTGAACGCCCTCAAAGGTAAGATTGCGATCGCCAATGCCAAAATCGCTTATCAAGAGTACAAAAAGATCATTGCTGATCCCCGTTGGTTAGCGCTCAAAGAAAAAGGAGCCAACGTTCAGAGACTCCTCTGGGCCAGCACAGGCACCAAAAACCCCAACTACAGCGATGTCATGTATGTCGATGAATTAGTTGGCCCTGATACAGTCAACACGTTGCCACCTGCTACGATCGAGGCCTGCGTCGATCACTGTGATGTAGCTTCCCGCATCGAAACGGGTGTCGAAGAGGCTTACGAATTGATCAACAGCCTCAAAGACTCCGACATCGACATCAATTTGACCGAAGTCATGGAAGAACTCCTCTCAGAAGGCATCGACAAATTTGTCCAACCCTTTGAGTCACTGATGAGTTCGCTGCAAGAAAAGGTCGATCGACTCGCGACAGTCTCGTAGAAGAAGGGATGAGGGAAGAGGGAGGAGGGATGAATAAGACGCTATTGTTTCGTTCAGACTAAATCTCTCTTCCCGTCCTACCTTTCTCTTGAGCTTTGACGCTGATTAAAGAGTTTGAGACCGACCCCGAAATTTTTGCCCCTGACCCACGCACTCGTTTCATTCCTCATCCTTCATCCCTCATTTAGCCCCCGCCTATGGTTACTTTGCTCGAAAATCCGCTTCGTGTTGGTCTACAGCAGCAGCGCATTCCAGAACCCAATATTATTGTCTTTTTTGGCGCATCTGGAGATTTGACCAAACGCAAACTGGTGCCAGCGCTCTATAAGATGAAGCGTGAACGACAACTGCCACCGGAGATCACGATCGTCGGGGTGGCTCGTCGGGAGTGGAGCGATGATTTCTTCCGCGAACAGATGCGAGAAGGCATCGAAGAATTTTCGGATGGCGTTGGGTCAGATGCGATTTGGAACGACTTTGCTCAAGGGTTGTTTTATTGTCCGGGTGACATTGACAATCCCGAAGGCTACCAAAAACTCAAAGCACGGCTCGCAGAAATTGACCAGATTCGCGGCACCAGAGGCAATCGAGTCTTTTATCTAGCGGTGGCTCCCAAGTTCTTTCCAGAAGCGATCAGACAACTGGGGGCGGCTGGAATGTTGGATGATCCCCGTAAAACGCGCCTGGTCATTGAGAAACCCTTTGGTCGCGATCTCAGTTCTGCTCAAGCGTTGAACCGGGTCGTCACCGAAGTTTGTAAAGAAGAACAGGTCTATCGGATCGATCATTATTTGGGCAAAGAAACCGTTCAAAATCTGCTGATCTTTCGGTTTGCCAACGCGATCTTTGAGCCATTATGGAACCGTCAGTTTATCGATCACGTTCAGATTACGGTGGCTGAAACGGTTGGTGTCGAAGATCGAGCGGGCTATTACGAATCTTCGGGCGCGCTGCGAGACATGGTGCAAAACCACCTGATGCAGCTATTTTGTCTGACCGCAATGGAGCCACCCAACTCCCTGGATGCCGACAGCATTCGTACCGAAAAGGTAAAAGTCATCCAGGCAACACACCTCGCCGATGTCAACAACCTAGAATATTCAGCAGTCAGAGGTCAGTACAAAGCAGGCTGGATGAAAGGCAAGCAGGTTCCGGGCTATCGAGACGAACCTGGCGTGAGTCCTCAATCGACGACTCCTACTTATGTGGCGATGAAGCTGGCGATCGACAACTGGCGCTGGCAGGGCGTTCCGTTTTATCTGAGAACGGGGAAGCGTCTACCTAAAAAAGTGTCAGAAATCTCCATCCAGTTTCGCGATGTGCCTTATCTGATCTTTCAATCTGCGGCCAAGCAAGCCAACGCTAACGTTCTCACGCTGAGAATGCAGCCCAATGAAGGCATTGCGATACGGTTTGAAGTGAAGATGCCCGGTGCAGATTTGAGAAGTCGATCGGTCGAAATGGACTTTAGCTACGGTTCCTCATTTGGCGTGACAGGCGGCGAAGCCTACGATCGACTCTTGCTAGACTGCATGATGGGCGATCAAACCCTATTCACCCGTGCCGACGAAGTAGAAGCCGCCTGGCGAGTCGTCACCCCCGCCCTCTCTGCCTGGGAATCGCCCACCGACCCTGCCACCATTCCTCAATACGAAGCGGGCACCTGGGAACCCTCAGCGGCCGAACAGATGATCGATCGAGATGGTCGGCGCTGGCGAAGACTTTAGAAGGGATGAGGGAGGAGAGATGAGGGATGAATGTTTGGGTGAGCCTTCTCGCCTACCAAGGTTTCATCTTTCGCCCCTCAACCCTGATCCTTTCCCTTTTCATCCTTCATCCCTCATCCCTCATCCCTCTTATGTCTCCTAAATCTGCACCCGTCGTCCCCCTTCAGCCGCTCCAGGCTCCCAAAGATGTCTCGATCAGTGAGATTGAGGCAGAGCTTTCGAGTATTTGGCAAAGTTATAGTGTTGCGAGTGATGGCTCGGCGCTGGCCGCTACGAGAGCTTCGACCTTTACGCTGATTGTCTATGAGCCGGAGGAAACTCAGCAAATGTTGGCGACGTTGGGCTTCTATACGGGCCCGATCGACGGCATTGACGGCCCACGGACTCAAGCAGCGATTCGGGCGGCTCAAGCAGAGTTTGGCCTACCCGTAGACGGCAAATCTACGCCAACGCTACTCGAAAAGCTGCGGATGGCACTGGCAAAACAGAAAGGTCAGCTTCCGCTAAAGACTGAAGGCGATAGCGCTCCCCAATACACTCCTGATGCTGAAGGGGCAGGCATTGCCGACGCGATCGCCAGTCAAAATCCCTGTCGGATTATTTCCCTCTTTCCGATCGTGGGTGAGGATGAAGGCGTGACGGCTCAAGTGTCTGCTTACTGTCCAATTAACAAGCAGAGTCGCAGTGCTTTAGTGTGTGGCGAATACATCACGCTCAAGGGTACGGAGTCGGCGCTCGATCGTATCAGCACAATGGTTTCGTCGCTGTTGATTAGCGAGTTGCCCCGCTTTTTGTGGTGGAAGGCGACTCCCAATCTCGATTTGCCTTTGTTCTCGCACCTCTATCGGGTGTGCAATGCGGTCATTGTTGATTCTAGTCGCTTTAAGGCTGACCCAGAGGGCGATCTGCTCAAGCTGGCTAGCCTGATCGAAGATGGCGTTCAGATTGCTGATTTGAACTGGCGACGATTGTCTGCCTGGCAAGAGTTATCGGCTGAAGCCTTTGACCAGCCAGAGCGACGAGCCGCTGTATGGGAAGTCGATCGCGTCGTCATTGATTACGAAAAAGGCAATCCGACTCAGGCGATGATGTTTTTGGGCTGGCTGGCCAGTCGTCTCAGATGGGAACCCGTCTCTCGTCACAAAGAAGGCGACATTTACGATCTGGAGCGCGTTCACCTGGTTGGGGCGAATGGTCGAGCGATCGAAGTGGAGTTGGCAGGCATTCCGACCGCAGATTCGGGTGATGTGGCTGGAGATCTGGTCAGCATCAAACTGACTTCGACGAATCTTCACGCTGATTGCTGCACGGTTCTCTGTTCTGAGACGACGGGCTGTATGCGAATGGAAGCGGGCGGTGGGGCCCAATCTTGCCGCATCAATCAAGTGACATCACTCGACGATCAAAAGGCTGAAACTCTTCTCAGTGAGCAACTACAGCGCTTGGGACGCGATGCTTTATATGAAGAGAGTCTGGCGATCGCTGCAAAAGTGTTGAAGTTGTCTGCCAGTTAGCTTAGCGCGATCGAGTTATTTTAGATTCCCAATTTCGCAAAAGAGTTGGGAATTTTTGATTTGGCAAGACTTAAGAAAGACTAAAAACGGACATGATGAAACTGTACAGTGAGGCGTTTTAGAGGGTGTAGAACGGGATGCTAAGGAACGCGAGCTTATTAACCTGAAATTTCTAAATATGCTTGATCAGTTGATTTTGGCTTCGTTTTAATGGGTTGCAGCCCTCTAAATCCCTCAAATTTGGGGGACTTGGAAGCTCAAACTGCGTTTTGAATTCCAGAATTTTTTTGATCTCAAAGTTCCCCAGAATGGGGGATCTAGGGGGCGTCTCCGGATCTGAGAGCGAAGCGGAGAAGTTCATCAAACTTGCGTTTGGTTAGCACTTGGTTGCAGGTAGCGCGATTATATTGAGTCCGTGTAAGGCTTCGAGAGTGGCGATCGGCACCAAATTTTGCAAAAAAGGCTGATAGCGAAACAACTGATAACCCTTTGAGATCAGCAATTCGGCTACCGGAAGATTACTCCCTTTGCTGCCTGCAATGTTTTCATACAAAATCACAGGTGCAAACTCTGACAACAGGCGATCGCTGCCCAACAACACCTGGACTTCATGACCTTCAGCATCAATTTTGAGAAAGTCAACGCGATCGAGCTGTTCTGATTGAATTAGACTGTCTAGGGTAAAACAATCGACCGATTCAGCATTTTTGCCTTCAGCACTGATGGTCAATTCGTTCATTTCGCTGGCTGACTTGATGAGAAGATTTGCTTTTCCGGTGCGATCGCTGGCGGCTCCTGCACAGATTTTTACCTGAGAAAATTGATTGATTTGACAGGTTTCTTGGAGGCAGCGAACACAACCTGAGAATGGCTCAACAGCTAAGACTTTACCCGTTTTACCGACTCGCCGCGCAGCGCTAAAGGTATACAGTCCGACATTTGCGCCTACATCAATTACCGTCATTCCTGCTTGAATCGAGTTGCGCCAAAACTCCATCTCTTTCTCAAACCAATCTCCTTCTGCAATCAAAACACGAGTGACAATGCTGCGAAACGTTGCCTCAATTGCTATTAGTTCACCTTCAAAAAGCGTGTAAGTGATTGGGTCGTCAATGGCACCTTTACTCCAGTTCCAACTGATAGAATCAGGCTCTTTTTGAGCTACATTTTGAGCCGCACATAACCAGAATTTTGCCGTTTCTAGCTGCTTTAAATCGCGATAAACCAAATACAAAGATTGCAAAATTAACGCATTGGTTGGATCAATTTGTCTGGCTCGATGAAGATACAATAACCCTTCAACCTGCTGATTTGATAAACTCGAAATTCCTAATTGTAAATAGGTGAATGCTGATTGAGGAAAAAGTTGAGCCGTCAATGTGAGAAACCGTAATCCTAAAGTGTTGTAAAAAACAAGTTGCGACCGCCCCATCACTTCACATAACACCATAAGCGCCTGACCATAAGCATTCTCAAGATGCAAAATTTGTTCAAGTTTTGAAGCTCGATCGCGGGTCGATGCCAGAGGAGCGATCGGTAAGTAAATTAAGCCTGAAGGTTCGTCTATCAGATCAGCCGCTTGAAGTAGGTTAATAAATGCTGGAAAAGCCAATTCCATCGCAGCGTCGGCGTTGCCAATTAGACTTTGAATGAGTGCCAAATGTGCAACACAGAGTGGATGATCACTGACTCGATCGTTCAATAAATTTAGGGCAGTTTCTAGATAAAACGTTCGCCTAGATAAGTCCGAGCATTGGTCAGCTTCAATTAAAGCAGTCACCGCGACGTTGCTACAGTCTAAAGCAGATTGAGGATCATCCCAGTTGGTTGTTTCTAAAAGTTGAGTCAATCGAAATTGAACGTCTAGGGTGAGAGAGACTTGATTTGTTTGCAGAAAATGCGCGTAAATTTTAGCAGATTGGGTCATTACTTTAAGAAAAATTAGAAACAATGAATGAGTATTTGTGCAGTTTATAACTGCTTGAGTAAAGCATCTCGATCGCCCTGCAAAGCCGAGTCCAACTCAGGAAAGTAAATTTGAGACGGCAGCAGTTCTTTGAGTAAATTGTTGAGCGCGATGTTTTCAGAAGTCGTGAGAAAGTCTTTGGGAACTGGCCCATCGACATGACGACTCAGAATATTGAACCCCGGACGCGATCGCCGCACCTCTCTAGACGGTGCATTCTGCTTGATCCATTGGTCAAGACTGGTGGAGGTTGCCATGCTGTCTGCCAGTTGTTGAATGATTTCTGGAGGCGGAGCGGTGCGATTTTCGGTAATCCAGGCTTTTTGCAGCAATTCCAATCGTTGAGGCGGGTTGAGCCAGGCGGCGATCGTCAGTCCTCCTGCCGTATTTTGAATCTTTTGCAGATCTACCGATTTTCCTTGTGCCAGGTCGAGAATGGTGCGGCTCACATCATTGCCATAGGGTTGCAAGTCTGATCGGGCGGCGGTCAAATTTCCTGTCCACCAATACAATAGGCCTCGACTGTTGTGCAAATGAGTGTTAAAAATTCCTGGTTGAGAATGCTTTTGTAGCAGCGTGTTGTACTGCGTTTCTAACTGTTTGAGCGCTTGAGTGTAAACGGGTTGCAGTTGGGGCGTTTTCCAGACTGGACTGCTGACTAGAATTGGGTCGCGGAGGAGTTCTAGCACGATCGCTTTAACTGCTAAATCGGGTTTGACTCCCAACAAGCCAAAGCCCAAACTATAGAATGTGCCTCGTTTTGCGGGTATCAACTGCGCCGATCGCCCAAATGCCTGCACTGCACTTTTTGCGTCTCGATTTAACAATAGCCAGCCGAGATTGGTCTGCCCAAATTCTTGATAAGGGGCGGCTTGGTTGCCTTTGATCAGTTGAGGAATGGCTCGATCGACCAGGGCGCGATCTTCTGTTCTCAAGCCCAAGTCTCCGAGCGTCCAGCCCAATTGATAAGCGTAGTACGGCTCCCAGGGAGCTAAGGTTTGTGCTTGAGTTAACTGTTGCTCAAAGGTGTTGAGGCTGTCTTGTCGTGCTTGCGGCGTTTTTGCGTCTTCTAGCTGGCCCAGAGCAGCAAACCCTTGACTAGAGAGCATCCAGGCGCGATGAATGGGAATTAGGGAAACCGCGATCGCGGCCACGATTGAGAGACCTGCGATCGGGAGAAGCCGGGTGAGGGGTGAGGCGGGAGGCGGGAGGCGGGAGGCGGGGCGGAATTGGGAGGCGAGAACTGCTAGAAAAATTACCAGGGTTCCGCTAATGCAAACATTGTCAAGCTGGTAGTCGGTGAGGCTTTGGACGCTGTAGGCTAACAATCCTGCTAAAAGACTGCCGATTAGAATAGGATTCAGCGCGTCGTCTTTTTGGGTTGACTTTTGCCAACGGAGGGCGAGAGACGGGAGGAGAACGATCGCTCCCAACAGCGGCAAGATTCCCCAGATACCGAGGTTTGCCCAAAGCTGAATCGGAGTGCTGTGGAGTTGGAAAATCATCTCAGCTTCTCGACCCGCCCAAAAGGGACGATATTTCTGAAACAGCAGCAGTTCTCCGCCCAGTCCAACTCCCGTCAGGGGATGTGTGATGCCCATTTGCCAGCCTGTGGTTGCTGAAATCAGACGATACGCGAGTTCTCCAGAGACGTTGGTGCCAGAGAGGAGCGATCGCAGTCGGGGATTCGTGAAGGCAGCGATCGCCACAACTGCCAACAGTCCCACACCAGAGAAGACCAGCCAGCGACGCGGAAGTTGACTTTGCCAAATCAGTACTGCGAATCCAGCCACCAGCGCCACCGCCAACCCCAACAAGCCGCCTCTCGAACTCGTCGTATACAGATCAATCAAACCCAACCCAACACCAGCACCCCACAACCAACGCCGCCAGCCCGTTTGAGCGAAACACAACCCAACAAGCAGCGGAATCGCCAGCATCAGATAGCCCGCCACGTAGTTTTGGTGTCCGATCGGGGCCCAATTACGAAGCTGAATGTCAGAAAAATCAAAGGGCAAACTCACCCCAAACTGTTGTCCAATTTCCTGCAATCGCTCCAATTCTGGCATCAGGGTTTGACTGATCCACAACCCCAAACTCAGAGTAATAAAGGCTAGATTCAAATAACCTTGACCGATTAGAAGATTCAACCGTCGCTGAGGTGTTTTTAACCAATCGTTGAGGGCGTAAAGTGCCGCGATGAAACAAAGCGCCGCCCACGCATACCACCGCGCCTGATTGGGAAACTCTGCCAATGTGGAGGAGAGAATGAGGCCAACGATCGTCACTCCTACCAGATAATCCAGCCTATTCCCCAGCCCATGTAGCCCTTTGTGACTCCAGACCAACCCCAACAGCCACAACACCGCACACAGCAGCCCAATCTGCCAAACAAACACCCACGGCCACGACACCATCAAACTATGGCTATCTGGCAACAGCGTAAAAGCACCATAGAAAAGAGCAACGAGTAGAGCTAGGAGAGGAAGGTCGGACATGGGAGGGATGAGGGATGAAAGGGAAAAGCGAAGTTGGAGGCGGTGGGGCTAAGGGAATTGCGGATCAGCACGATAACACTCTTTACTTTGTACCGCTCATAATTTACTAACGTTTGCTAACAAACTGAAATCTTCCTGCTTCAACTCGGAGAAGTCGGCTTCACCCGATCCACAGGCTGACACGGGATGGCTTCCCGCGTTTTTCAAATTGATTGCCGCATTCAAATCTCGGTCAAGACTGAATCTGCAATGCTCACAGGTGAACATGCGCTCAGAGAGGGTGAGTGCTTCTTTTTTGGCTCCACAATTCGAGCAAGCTTTACTCGATGGAAACCAGCGGTCTACGATGATGAGTTTTCTTTCATTTGAGGGGCGATCGGTTTTGGCATCTAGTAGCAAATCCCGTCTGCAAAAATCATCATTGGGCTTTTGATCGAGGTTGGTTTGGCATTAGCGATCGTTACAGAATTGTAGTTCCGCCCGATCGCGTTCATGAAGACGCTTTGGAGAATACGCGATCGCTAAGAGCATTTGATGGAGAAGCTATTCTTTTGCCTAATCAGGAAGGCTACAGACCTAGACTGGATGCTCTGGTGTGGCATCGCTCTTTTTGGAAGATTGCTTGAGTTATCTGGTTTATACCAAATCAACCAACAAATGATACTCATAAAAAATCAGTTAATTAACCGATTTCTATCTCTCAGATTTGAAAAAAACCTATCAGGGAAGCCGTTTCAAAGTCCCCCAAAATGGGGGATTTAGGGGGCGAGGATCTGTATCAGTAACTAGTGAATTTGGTATTAGAAGAACTTTAGATAGCGTTGGGTTTCCCAGTCGGATACGTGATTGTGATACTCAAACCATTCTTGTGTTTTGAAATCGATGTAGGTTTTATGCATTAGTGATCCCATAACGGATTGACTGAGGGGATCGATCGCAAAGGCTTCGATCGCTTCTCCTAGCGTTCGCGGGAGTGTTTTAATTCCCATGTTGGCGAGTTCTGCTGGTGTGTAGGTGTACATGTTTTCGGTGTGGGGTTCACCGGGGTCTAAGTCTTCTTGAATGCCTTCTAATCCGGCTGCGAGAATCATGGCCGCTCCCAGGTATGGATTGCTTGAGATGTCGGCGGCGCGGCATTCTACTCGTCCTCCACCTAGTGGGATGCGTAGCATGCTGGTTCGGTTGTTGTTGCCGTAGCAGATGTAGATGGGTGCCCAGGTAAAGCCTGACATGCTGCCTCGTGCGATTAGGCGTTTGTAGCTGTTGACGGTGGGCGCGATGACGGCACAAATGGCGGGCGCATGACGGAGTACGCCTGCGATGAATTGATAGCCTAATTTTGATAATCCACAGTGGCGGGAATCTTGACGATCGCTAAATAAGTTTTCTCCGGTTTTGAGGTCTGCCAGCGACATATTGTAATGGGCCCCGCTGCCTGTGCGATTGGCGAATGGTTTGGGCATAAAGGTGGCAAAGTAGCCATGCTTGCGGGCGATTTCTTTGACCATCACGCGAAAGAAGGTGAGGCGATCGGACATGGTGAGTGCGTCTGCGTAGGCAAAATCGGTTTCAAATTGACCGTTGCCGTCTTCGTGGTCAAAGGAGTACACATCCCAACCGAGATGATTCATGGCTTGTACAATTTCATCGACCCAGGTGTAGTTGTCGAGTAGTCCTTGCAGGTCGTAACAAGGTTTGTCGAGGATGTCTCGATCGCTGACGGGAATGGCTTTTCCGGGTTCGTCTTTGAGGATAAAGAATTCTGTTTCGATGCCGAGATTAAACTGAAACCCTTTGTCTGCGGCTTGTTGTAAAACGGATTTGAGGATGCTGCGACAACAGGCTTCAAAGGGTTTGCCCTGTAGGTATAAATCGCTGGCGAACCAGGCCATTTCTGAGTTCCAGGGGAGAATGGTGGCGCTTGCGGGGTCGGGCATTGCGGCGACTTCTTCATCGTTTACAGCTTGCGGAACGCCGTCTAATGCGGCTCCTGTAAATAATTCTGAACCCTGCATCATCTGGTCGAAGTGGGTTAGTGGCACCATTTTGGCTTTGCACATGCCATGAATATCGACAAAGCTGGCGATCGCATACTTTACGCCTTGTTTTTCGAGGGTGGTTTTTAGTTGCTGTCGTTCTAAATTAGAGTCGTGGCTCATAGGTTTGGAAGGGTATATGATCAGTGAGGTGATTGGTGAGATGAACGCTGGTTACAATAGGTCTGGCAATGCTGAAGGGATTGTTTTCTCAAACGTCGATCGACTACAAATTGAATAAATCGTAGTCTGTGTTGAGCTGTGAGGAACGCACCAATTTTTATGCAAAATGCGCTTATTTGAACCTACGCATCTCTTGGGGTTTGGCGAAGCGTCCGGGGGGGGATGTGAACTAGGCGACGCTGACGGCGATCGGGGTCTGAAAGCAGTTCGTTGAGTAGGGGTGTTTCGACGGGGCCGGGACAGAGGGCATTGACGCGAATGTTTTGGCGGGCGAACTCGATCGCTATCTCGCGGGTCAGAGAAAGAACGCCGCCTTTGCTGGCTGTGTAGGCGATTTGGGGGGTGGCTGCTCCCATGAGGGCGACAAAAGATGCGGTGTTGATGATTGAACCGCCGCCTGCTCTCTGTAAGGCTGGAATTCCATATTTGCAGCCGAGAAATACGCCTTTGAGATTGACGTTCAGGGTTAGATCCCACACGTCTTCTTCGGTTTCTAAAACAGAGCCGTCTTGAGGGTGAAAAATGCCAGCATTGTTGAAGAGAATGTTTAATCGTCCGTAGTGGGCTTCGGCGGTGGCGATCATTGCCTGGACATCGGCGGCTTTGGAGACATCCGATCGCACTGATTTTGCTTCGCCGCCTGTGGCTTTGATCAGGGTAGCGGTTTCGGCTGCGGAGGTTTCGTTGAGATCGCAAACGACGACGGCTCCTTGTTGGGCAAATAACAGCGCTGATTCGCGACCAATGCCAGGCTGCGACTTCTGTCCAGGGTTCTCCGGTGGCTGGATCGATGAGACGGGTAGTTTTGTGGGAGGTTGCGGGAGTGCGATCGCCGCCAATCAAAAGGAGTTCCATAAGCGATGAGCGTTGAGGAAAGGGGTGTTTTGAATTGGATCGTTAAAGGCTTTGGCAAAACGGGCTATCGGGTCACAGTGTCTTCTATTTCTAAAGCGTTTGCAGATGGATAGAACACAACTCCGATCGTCATTCTCAGCTTGTCCGATCGTCGATTTCGATTTCTAAATTCTTGTGATGAGTCCGTCTCGTTGACACGATGGGAAATAGCATCGCTCACATTTGTCTAATTCAAGACTTGAGTTTGGACTCATAGTGAGTCTCAGACAAGAATGTGAGATAACCAATTCCAGTTGTGCTGAAGGTAGATCGAGGTCAAATCGTCTGTCTCTTATATCTAATCTAAGACTTAGTATTGGACTTATAATAAGTCTCATATGAGATACTAGGGACAAACAAATCTTAGTTACAAAAGGTCAGGTCGAGCTTGTACTCAATTAGTTTGAATGGAATAAACAGAACTGGGTTATTTCCGATCGCTTCACCAACGTTTGGTCTGCCTGAACGAAAATATTTATCTCACTTATCTAGTATGAGACTTAAAATTGGACTTAAGGTGAGTCTCAAATGAGACTTTAGAGACAAAAGATTTTAGAGGGGAAATTGAGAAAAGTGCGGGGTGATTTGCAGCGATCGCCGACCTTCTAATCTCAAAAAAATTAAAGCGATGGATTGGTTAGCCCCTGTTAGAGTGTGTTGAGTGAGGCTGAATGTTGAGGGGAGCGATCGCACTTGACCCATCCTTTTCAAGGAAAAGTTTCCAGTATCAAGCAATCTCACATTGAAAAACAGCCCTAATTTTTAGTCCAATTTTAGTCCAAGCTAAATTCTCAGCAAGATTTGAATTCGTGGAAGCACCTGTAGAAGCCAGTCTTGAGAAGATTAAGTGTGATTGAACTCTTGCGTAACCCGCAGAAGTTCCACCCTCAAAGCCTCCTCTTATTAACCTCTTCAAATACGCTACTTTTGGACAGCTTTAGAGTAGTGAATCCATCAAGGTCATGACGTGAATAGCTCCTTCTGACAAGTTGGGAAGCCCACTTTCACGCACCTGATGTTCGAGTAAACCTTTGAGAGCGATGAGTTTTAGACTATTTTCGGCCAGAGTTTGCGCGATCGCGTCTGCTGCCGGAAGATAGCCAATTGCTCCCAAGTCTGCCAGTGCCGATCGACGAAGCTGTAAATCTGCCCCTTTGAGCGCCGTGACCAACCGATCGCCATACTGATTTTCGTGAGTCAATTGGTAAAGGGCCCGAGCCGCCGAATAGCGAACGCGGTCAACAGAATGTTCTAGAAAGGGATGAATGAGAGGGATTGCTTCGATCGCGCCCAGTGTCCCCAATGCTTCCAAGATTGCGTCATAAGGTTGCGGATAGTCAGGTCTAACCGGGGAAGGCTCCGTCCCCAAAATTTCATTCTTGAGCAACTGAATTAAAGTTGGAATACTGCGCCCATCACCCAACATTTCTAACGATTGTGCAGCGGCTTCTCGAACATAAAAATCAGTAGAAGCCAAACTTTGAATCAAGGCAGAAACGGCGCGTTGGTCACCCAATTTTCCTAAAGCTCTCGCTGCATTGCGTCTCAGGGGATAGCCTCCTGCCTCGGTGCGATCGGCTTCATCTTCTAGCGCCTCGATCAAAGCGTCTACTGCTCCTGGCTCCTCCACCCGAAACTTACCCAACCACCAGGCCGCATAAACGCGCAAACCCAGGTCAGGCGATCGCAAGTTAATAACAGCTTGAGCGGGGGTTAGTTGTTCGCCAGGAGGAATGTCAGACATACAAACAATGAAGGTGGACTGTGAAAGGATTTTAGCGTGAATTTGAGCTTGAACCTTGAACTCTAGACTTTGGACAAGAAAGCTCGCGGTTTCAAAATGAAGGGGAACTGTGAGGGCTAGGTTTCCTTTCGAGTAAGCATAACAACTGGGGCTATGGAAGGTTTGGAAACAGTGGAGACGCACTGCCCCGATCGCGCTTCTTAGCTTTGGTTGCCGTGAGTTCGCTCCGAATCCGTTCTAGCAAAACTGATGCAGGTTCATCATTTGGGTCTTGCGGCACAAGTTCACCCTGAAAGGCTTTCTCTGGCAATGCAGGAGTGAGGCGATCGACCTGGGCATGTGGTCTAATTGCACTACTAATTGATTGCACTCTAACACTCACTGATCTTCGACAAAGCTTCGGCATCCGACTCAATCCCAGTGATCTCTTCTTTTCCCATAGTCGTCGTGAAATTGGTCGTTATTTCTCCGTTGCTCAACCTTGCAGGCTTCTATTAGCCCCCTTTTCTCATCAAAACTGAAGTCAGCACTACACTGGAAATTGAGGACGACTCCAATATTTCACCGATTCAAGGCAAAGTCGCTATCCCACATAACTTCTGACGACAACTTATGCGACCCATCACTCTTCAACTTCCCCCCAAACTCTTAGCCCAAGCAATCGCAGGCAATCCCGAAAACCTGCAATCCTTTCTCATTCAAGCGATCGAACACGAAATCGAACGCCATCAACCTCCTACACCCAAATCAAATTTCTGGGAAAGTGTCGAACGCCTCCGCGCCGAGATGCAGGCAGAAGGCATCAAGCTCAATCCTGATGAAATTTGGAGTAGTTTGCGCGATCGCTGATCTCATCACAGATAGCATTCCCACCTTGAGAAAACGAGTTGACACCATGACACTTGCTATTCCAATCAAAGAGATCGAACTTGCCCCTGGCAGCACAGTCAGCATTCACAACCTCTCTTGGCAAGACTTTGAAACGCTCCTTGCTGAACTAGGTGAGAAGCGCAACACCCGCATCGCCTACTATCAAGGCACTCTAGAAATCATGTCCCCGCTAGCTCTTCACGAACGCCCTCACCGCATCATTGCCGACATCATCAAAGTACTTCTAGATATTCAGGGACGCGACTGGGAAGATTTCGGCTCCACCACCCTTAAGCGTCCTGAAGTCGCAGGCGTTGAACCCGATACCTGTCTCTACATTCAAAACGTCGATCAAGTCAGAGGCTGCACCAATCTAGACTTAGATAGTTACCCACCGCCCGACCTTGCGATCGAATCCGATGTCACCTCAATTACAACCGTCAGAGCTTATCAAGCCATGCGCGTTCCTGAAATTTGGATCTACCGCAATCAAACGCTAAAAATCAACCTGCTCGACGGAGACAGCTACATTGAATCTTCCAACAGCCTCACCTTTCCCGATTTGCCCATCACAATGCTCATCCCGCAACTCGTACAACGCGCAATCGATCAGGGAACCAGCCAAATGCTTCGAGACCTCAGAACTCAAGTTCGTCAACCTAACCAACAATGAGCAACTTTCGCGTTAAAGATGACTCCGCACCCTACTTCTCTGACTCGATCGGAGATTCAAACTGTGCTGCCAAGTTTTGAGTTTAACGAGAAGAATACCTGGCGATTAATGTTAGCTTCGCAAGAGCAGTCGGAGGGCATCTATGATTCGTGCAGGAAATCTAGCGATCGAGTGCAAATCACCTGGAATCGAAGTTGAACTGGGTTTGAGCATAGTATTGAGCAAATTCTTTGTAAGTCGTCGCGGGATGATATGTTAGGTCGGAAACAGTACTAGTTACCGCAGACCCTACACCTCGCCTCCAAGCCGCAAATAGCTCTAACTCAGCGTCCAGATACCATTCTGGTTCTCCATTTGCGAGTCGAGCAGCTTTCAGGTCTGCGGGTAGAAGATCAACATATTGGACAGTCCGCCCCAGTGCTTCTGCAAAAATATCCGCAATCTCGTCGAAGGCGATCGCTTGCTCACCCGTCAATACATAGCTCTGGTTTTCATGTCCTGCTTCTGTTAGACAGACTGCTGCGACCGCTGCCACATCCCGCGCATCTACATGAGAGATTTTGGTGTTGCCAACGCAATTATAGAGACAGCCAGTTTGGGCAATTGTTTGAGAAAACCAACGCATATTTTGCATCAACATATTTGGACGAAGGTGTGTCCAGGCAATGCCTGACTGCTCTAAATGTTCTTCAATCTGACGATGCCATTGCTGAAAGGTACTAAGGATTTCGCCTGCTTCCATCACAGAAAGTTTGACAATCCGCCGGATGCCTGCCCGTTTTGCCGCATCAATGAATGCACACTCAAGCTCGACTTGATTTAACAGATTAGGCAACACCAAAAATGCGGTTTCGATGTCTTGCAAAGCTGCATTCAAGGTTTCGGGCTGGGATAGGTCACCGATCGCGAGTTCTATTCCTGATTTAACAAGATTTGAGGCTTTTTGCGGGTCGCGCACCAATCCTCGAATGGTAGTGTTGTGTTTGAGCAAAGCCTGAACGACTTCACCGCCAATATTTCCGGTTGCGCCAGTGACTAAGATTGTCATCAGAGTTCTCCTATAAGTCAGGAAATTTTTAGAATGAGTGCTGCTTAAGAATGCTGCCTATAGTTGCAACATCTGTGATCCAGGCATCTCCCGCAAATTCAAGGCTGGCTAAAGACCGTTGAGCTGCGACTTCATCACCCGCTCCGCACGCATCTCTCACAATGATTGGAATAAAACCGAGATCAGATCCGTGGCGGACAGTAGGTTCAATCCCAACTTCCATAGCAATGCCCACGATCATCACTGCATTGATGCCACAATCTCGCAGCGCCAGACTCAAAAATGTGCTCTCAAAGGCTGACATCGTGATTTTGTCAAAGATGACTTCAGACGGCTGGGGTGAGAGTTCTGGAATCAGTTGGAATCCTGGCGCATCTCTAAGAAACCAGGGCTTGACTTCTTGAACATGAGTGACACGCTGCCATGCCATCGCCGATCGCAGTTGAGACACTCCTGCTGCCTCAATGGGTAACGACAAATGACGGCTAAAAAAGATGCGAATTCCAGCCGCGCGAGCTGCATTTAACACAGTAAGCACTTGAGTAGTAATGCTTTGTGCGCGTTCTTGAGGAAGTTGATTGAGAATGCCGATCTGCATGTCATAGACCAGCAAAGCGACTCGCTGAGGATGACACGCTTCTTGCAGCGTTTGCGGAATGTTTAGCCCAAAAATCTGTTCCATACTGACTCTTTTTATCAGTTTTCAGCATCAGTTCTGTTCTTCGTTAGCAGTATAAGATCGCTCCATCAGGATGACTAGACTGCTAATATGAAACACATTGTTTCTTGGGTGGAACAATCTTGCCGATGCCAGACCTGAATGCCGTATCTATTTTTGTCAAAGTTATGGAATGTCGTAGCTTTTCCCAAGCGGCGCGAGAATTAGGACTACCCAAAGCAACCGTGAGCCGCAAAGTCGCTGTGCTAGAAGCAAGTTTGGGGATAGAACTCATCCATCGCACGACTCGCAAGCTGTATTTGACAGAAGCTGGAAACCTTTACTTTCAACGCTGTCGCAATGCTTTAAGTGAAATTGTAGAGGCAGATCAAGCCATTGCCTCATTACAGGTTAAGCCGCAGGGAACCTTGAGAATTACGGCTCCTTTGATCTTTGGAATGACCGTTTTGGGCGAGTGGGTAGCTGAATTTTTGCAGCAGTATGATCAGGTTGAGATTGAGGTCTTGCTGAGTAATCAGAACCTTGATCTCAAGACTGAGGGCCTTGATGTTGCTTTTCGGTGGCAGGCTGATCTGAGTGAATCTTTTCAGGAAGTCCAAAAGGCGGTAAAGCAGGTTGCTTATTGGGTTTGTGCCAGCCCAAGTTATTTACAGCAGTTTGGAGAGCCGAAAGTTCCACAAGATTTAATCCAACATTGCTGTCTGGTGTTGTCTTCTCGATCGCAGCTTAATCATGCAAACTGGCAATTCATCAACTCAAGCAAAACGATTGAAACCGTGAAAGTGTCAGGAAAATTGGTGGTCAATGATTTAATTTTGGCAAGACAGGCAGCGATCGCCGGAGCAGGAATTGCATACTTGCCAGAAACCATTCTGATAGAAGCACTAGAAGCAGGCAAGCTCACCCGAATTCTGCCGACATGGGGAGCAAAGGAAAAAACGCTCTATGTTACTTGTCCCAACTCCCTTTATCTATCCTCAAAAGTTCGTGCTTTTCTAGATTTTGTTGCAGGAAAGTCCCTTGAGTGAATTGTCTGAGTGAATTGTCTCGGCTCAGTCGCGATCGTGCCTAACATTTCTTCCTCAACCTCTTTTCTTCCTCAAACTCTTTGTTGCAACAGTGGGATTCTTGAAGATCTTGCAGACATCGAGCAGACTCGATTGCGCTTTATCGCAAACTTAACGGCGCGTCTCCACAACCTGATTTGACTGACAAACGCAGTGCGCGATCGAAAGGATTCGCCTATTGTAGGAAGATAGCTTGTTCCTACGAAGTTGCACGTTGAACTGCACTAGTCCCCGCTTGTCGCTGACCATGACCCAAATCCCTCAGACAGAGAAACAAACTTTTTTAGTGGTGGATGACCATGCCCTTGTGTTAGGTGGCACCCTTGGCATCTTACGGCAGGAATATCCAGAGGCGGAAATCTTCACCGCTTCGACCGCGCAGGAAGCTCTACGGCAGGTCGAACAAACTCACCCTGATCTGGTGATTGTAGATCTAGTCATGCCAGACACGATCGGAGACATTGCCCAGGCAAACTCCGGACTTCAACTGCTCAAAACTTTAATGGAACAATATCCCCATCTGAACCTTGTGGTACAAAGCGCCCACGTTCGGACACTGGTCTGGCTCAAACCATCGATCGACAGTCACTTGGGCGGATTCACGGTCGTTGATAAAAGCCAACCCGCGAAGGATATGCTAACAATGGTCGATTGGGCACTACGAGAGCGAACCTATACGCCCAAAGAAATCCGCAACGGCGTACAACTTAAACCGGGTTGGATGCAAGTACTACAGTTGGCATTTCAGGAAGGCTTGCAAGATACCGCGATCGCCAAACGCATGAATGTCTCAGAACGAACAGTGCAATACTATTGGACAAAGATTCGAGATGTGTTGGAGGTGTATCCACATGACAATAAGAACCTGAGAATTCAAACCGAGTTGCGGGCACGAGAAGAAGGACTTCTGGATTAAGAATTCTAAATTGGGTTCAAATACATGTCCAAGCTCTTTGGTGAAATCAAAACTGAGGCAAGCTATTGGTGGCGAGGAGTGCTACCAGGGCTTGTGGTAATCGTTGGGGTAATCCTGGCTCGGCTAACAGGGTCGCTTCAGTTTTTGGAACTAGTCACGTTGGACAAATTTCTCCGGCTGCGTCCACCCGAACCGCAAGACGATCGCATTGTGATTGTGGGCATCACTGAGGAAGACATTCAGCGCACTCGCACCTACCCGATTCCTGATCGCGTCCTTGCCGATTTAATCCAGCGATTACAAACTTACCAACCCAGGGCGATCGGACTAGATATTGTGCGAGATGTGCCCGTCGAACCCGGTCATGCCGCATTATCATCGGTGTTTCGCACCCACAAAAACGTGATTGGAGTCGAGATCGCTCTGCCCGATCGCAGTGGTTTCACTGTCGCACCGCCGCCTACTCTACCCTCCGAACAAGTAGGCTTTGCCGATGCTGTATTAGATGCCGATGGCTTTCAGCGCCGTAGTTTGTTGGGCACTCATAACTTACAGCAAGACTATCGCTTTTCCTTCACCATTCGCCTTGCAGAGCAATATCTTGCTGCCCAGGGAATTGAGCTAGAGAATGGAATGCGTGACCCCGATGCCATGCGATTGGGTCAAGTTGAACTAACGAGAGTGCAGCCCAATTTTGGCGGATATGTCAACACCGATGCAGGCGGCAATCAGATTATGCTCAATGTTCGCAGTGGAGCAACGCCGTTTCGGGTATTGTCTCTTGCCCAGATTCAGTCGGGAGTCAATCGAGAGTGGCTGCGGGGCAAGATTGTGCTTGTGGGTGTGATGTCTTTGAGTGCCAAAGATCTAGCAAGTTCGGGTGCGTTGAGCGCAGAGCGCAACTCCGAAGGAACCGCAGGTATCAATCCAGGGCGAGTTTACGGGGTTGAAATGCAAGCCCATGCAATCAGTCAAATCCTCAGTGCAGTGCTGGATCAGCGATCGCTACTTCAGGTTTGGGCAACGGGATGGGAACTAGGGTGGATTGTGGCATGGGGATTGTTAGGCATGAGTCTAGGACGGCTATTGCGATTCGCTCCGCGAAGCTCCGAAGGATCGCCCTGGAAAATCCTTTTTGGGCTAATCATTCTCTGTAGTAGTTTGATTGGAATCAGCTACGGGCTAATTATTTTAGGGTGGTGGGTGCCGATCGTTCCAGTGTTCCTGATCCTGGTACTCAATGGAACTGGCTTAACCGCAGCCCTGGTTTACCATCGTGAACAAGAACTGCAACTGCGACTGGAGGAGCGTCAGTTTGTGATTGAACAGACCTTTAATGCCATTCATAGCGGCCCCTTGCAAACGTTGGTTCAGATTCTCAGAACGGCTCAATCTCAAGAAACACCACCGCCCTTTCTGCCAGACTTGCAGCGCTTGAGCCAGGAACTACGAGCGATTTATGGCTCAGTGCAGCGAGAGACAATTGATACCAAGCCTCACTTGCAGTTAGGAAGCGCGATCGAACTTGCCCTACAAGCTCCGCTACATGAGTTGCTCTACAAAGTCTACTGCAACACCTTAGAACAAGAACTCCCTCACCTCAAACCACTCAAATCCAAAATTGTCCAATTCGATCCGCTGAACACTCGCAACCTGCGACTAGAATACAAACGAGGACTGTGCCGCTTTCTCGAAGAGGCCCTCTACAACGTGGGAAAACATGCGACAGGAGCCACTCGCCTCACCGTTATTTGTACTCAAGAAGAAAACCAGCAGATCATTCGAGTCATCGATAATGGAATGAATCATTCCGGTGATCTGGATGTATCAGAACCCCCCAAACACCAAACTTCGGGACTAGGAACCCAACTAGCAAACAATCTGGCAAAACAACTTGGCGGGAAGTTTCGGCGCTATCCAAACCAACCGAAAGGAACAGTGTGTGAGTTAGTATGGTCAGCTAACCAGAGGTGGTTTTGGTAATGACCCAAACATTGCACTTTCCCGCAATCAAAGCTTACAGGTAGTCTCCTGGTCAGCTTATCCATTTCCACCTATTGTAGAAAGCAATCATAGGGGGACTCACGCTATGACTAACTTATTGAAAACTCGAACTCATGCCCTGATAGCTAGTTTTGTGTTTGGTCTGTTGCTCTGGGTTGCGCCAGTAGCCATCGCAAAATATCGTCCCCCTAAAACGCCTTCCACACCCAGAGGGACTGGCACGAATACCACTCGTGGAGGTAGTTGTGATTCTAGTGGAAATCCGCGCAGTGACCGCCGCCCAGAGGTTGGATTGACTCCACTCGCACCGCTCAGTCATATTGGGCAAACGACTTCTCAGCATCCTACCTTTGTCTGGTTTGTGCCCGATCGCCAGTCCTACCCGCTGCAATTTCGACTGTTTACAGCGACGGGTCAAAGGCTCCATACCACTGAGATGCAGAGTCAGCCTGGAATTATGCAGGTTTCGTTGCCTCAAACTCAGCCAGGGTTGGCGACTGGACAATCTTATGTCTGGCAAGTCGTCTTAGTGTGCAACCCAAAAGCACCCTCGATGAGTGTGGTGGCAACGGCAGAGATTGCAGTCATCAAACCCAGTGCTGCCCTGCAAACTCAACTCACGACGACTCAAACGCCTCAACAGCGGATCAACCTGTATGCTGAGTCAGGTCTGTGGTATGACGCGCTGGCAGAAGCCCGCAGAAATCCTCAAAATCAGGTGGCCATCTCAGATCTGCTAAATTCGCTTGCAAGTTCGGAAGCGCAAACCTGGAAGGAGTGGAGCGATCAACTAAAGCAGATTGAAGCAACCCTTACACTATCTGCAAAGCAGCGCAAACAGCAATGACCCTTACCAGATCTGCGCCTGATTAGAGCTTCTTCTGGTACAGCTTCATCACCTCTGAAACGGGCAGTCTTGACAGCGCTCCCAGGGTTAAGGGCGACGTGTGGCCTCGCTCCAAATGTTCTGCCGCCGCACAGCCGATCATCGCGGCATTGTCAGTACAATATTTCATCGGGGGAAACATTACCTTGAGATTGTGCTGACTCGCTGCCGCTTGTAGATGTTGACGCAGACCACTGTTGGCCGCCACGCCACCGCCGATCGCAATCGTCGTCAAGCCATAATCCAACGCACAGGCGATCGCTCGTTTGGTCAACGCCCGCGCCACGGTTGCTTGAAAACTTGCGGCCAGATCTTCTACAGGTAAGGGCTGCTCGGTTTGCTGAAGTTTTTGAGTCAATCGCAGCACGGCCGTCTTGAGTCCGCTAAAGCTGGAATCATAGGGATGGTAGCCGCCTTCTGGTCGGGAAACTTGCCCCTCTGGAAGCTGAAAGGCTTTGGGATTGCCCTGGGAAGCGAGGCGATCGAGAATCGGGCCACCCGGATACCCCAACCCCATCAGCCGAGCCACTTTATCAAACGCTTCTCCCGCTGCGTCGTCACGGGTTTGTCCCAAAATCTCGTACAGACCGCACTCTTTGACGTAGATCAAACTGGTGTGCCCCCCAGAAACCAGCAAACAGAGAAAAGGGGGTTCCAAGGTTGGGTCGCTCAGATAGGAAGCGTAGAGGTGTCCTTCGAGATGATGAATACCGAGAAACGGTTTGTGATGAATCAGGGCTAACGTCTTGGCGGCCGTCAAACCCACGAGTAAGGCACCGACCAGACCAGGGGCGCAAGTGGCTGCAATGCCGTCAATCTCTGACCACTGTAGGGTTGCTTCCTCTAGAGATTGAGCGATCGCTTGATTGACAATTTCTACATGCTGGCGAGAAGCCACTTCGGGCACGACTCCCCCATACTGGCGATGAATGGCGACCTGAGACGAGACAATACTACTGAGAACTTGACGATTCTTTACGATCGCAACCGCCGTTTCGTCACAACTTGTTTCAATTGCTAAAACCGTTGCCATTTGCTGGTAATTTTTGGAAGGAATGGGCTATCTCAGCGTAGCTTATTGCTTGAACTGGGCGATTCTAATTCCCATAATTAGAGAACTGAGTTTTGGCAAAACTTCGCTTTAGAAACGCTCGATCGCTTCGATACTAAAAACTTTGCACACAACAAAGGGAAACAATTTCATGCAACGATTGTTTGCTCTAATTCTCGTTCTCGCCCTTTGGCTTGGGTTTACCCCGTCTGCCTCTGCGCTCGAATCGGATGTTTCAGGACTTCTCGTTCCCTGTGGACAATCAGAAGTTTTGGCTCAACGAGTCAAAGACTCCGTAAACGCTAACGCCAAGGCTCGTCTTCAAAAATACGCCGATGCAGGCTTGCTCTGCGGTAAAGATGATGGATTGCCTCATTTGATCGCAGATGGTCGCGTTAACCACGCTGGAGAATTCATCATTCCAGGTTTGCTGTTTTTGTATCTGGCTGGCTGGCTCGGCTGGGCAGGTCGCAACTATTTGCAAACCGTTCACAAAAATGGCAACAACGAATACAAAGAAATCCAAATTGATGTGCCTGTGGCCATCGGATCTTTTGCGTCTGCGTTGCTTTGGCCGTTGATCTTTGTGAAGGAAATCCTCAGTGGCGAACTTCAAGAAGACGATTCCAAAATTCCTGTTTCACCCCGCTAGGATGGTCAGTTCTTAGGAGGCTACTATGTCCAATTTCTTGAAATATCTTTCCAACGCACCTGTTTTGGCCGTTCTCTTTACGAGTGCTGTCTTGACGGTGTTTATTTTGATCAATTCGGTTGCTCCCGATTTGCTGTTCTTGGGACAGTAGTTTTTGGGACAGTCCTACACGACAGGCAGTTTGGCCCGCCCAAGGTAAGCTAGATTGCCTGTCAACTCAGCTTCTTGCTCTAAAATCAAAACATGATGAACCCTGAGCCAGAACTTCGTCGTCTTTTAGACCTCATGCCCGCGTCTGGGCGGATGGTCACTAAGCTGGTTAGCAAGCCAGAACAGCGATCGGTGATTGATGCGCCCTTTCCGATGCCCTGGGTGCGCGATCGTCCGATTTATATCAATTTTGATTTTTGGAGTCGGCTGTCCCGTCCTCAGCGCGATCTATTATTACTGCGAATGGTGGGCTGGCTGAGTGCGGTCAAATGGCTCAAGCCGAATGTCAATCTGGGTCTGGTTGCGGCAGGTGCGATCGGAGTCGGAGTCGAGGTGATGCAGCACGATTTTGTTGGGGTTGCGGCCGCTAGTGCTTTGAGCGCGATCGCCCTGTCTCAAATTTGGCGCAGCAATCGCAGTTCTCGTATCGAGTTAGACGCAGATGAAACGGCGCTAAAAGTCGCTCAACGTCGAGGATACAGCGAAACGGAGGCGGCTCGAAGCTTGCTATCTGCGATTGAACTGGTCGCCCAACTCGAAGGCCGGGGACTGAGCTTTACAGAACTGATGAGAATGCAGGCTTTGAAAGCGATCGCAGGCTTCTCCCCGGTGGGTGTCCCTGACGCAATTAGACGAGAACCTTGATAAAGGTCAGGTACTCAAGACTTGTTGAGTTGTCAATTTCAAGTCTGAGAAAACGGCAGAGACGATCGGCTCATCACCCTGAAACACTTGATCATCGTAAGCGCCATCTTGCAATGTGCAGACTGTTACTTGTAATTTGAGCGGGTCAACAATCCAGTATTCAGAAATGTCTAACACAGCGTACTCCGTGCGCTTGGTTCGATAGTCGTCGATCGCAGTAGAGGGGCTGACGACCTCTATCACCAACTTTGGCGGTTGCTCGTGGGCGCGAATAATGGCCTCTCGCTCCTCCATCGCATTCCACTGCTCGATAGGTAGGACGGTAATGTCAGGAATCCGACAAGTATCCCAACGATTGCCTCTTGGAGACTGAATGCCTACGGTAAAGCGCTGCGAAGTCCAACCAAGATTCATCCGCGCTATCTCTGCACTCAAGCAGTCATCCAGGAACTTGATAACTTTGCCATGCTTGCCCGTTCCTAAGCTCATGGGCCTTAATTCCCCTTTCACTAGCTCAAAGCGAGTCCCTAACCCGTCGTCGTAGGTCAGGTATTCCTCAAACGTCATTCTCAGCTTTGTCTGTGTCATCTGCCTCGTTGGGGCGTAGCCTCTCAATATTAGTCCTTTAATCTCTGGGAGCGGCCACCACTTCGGCCGCCTGCTTTTTGGCTCTGTCGGGGTGAAAATAGGCTTCTAGCACCTGACGCACCATCGGAGCCGCAAACGAACCGCCCCCCCCACCCGAATTTTCACCAAAGGCAACCACGACAATTTTGGGCTTATCAACCGGAGAAAATGCCCCAAACCAGGTGTGAGATTCGCGTCCAAAATCCTCCGCGGTGCCGCTTTTGCCCGCGATCGCCAGATCTGTCCCACTAAAGGCCGCTGTTGCCGTTCCGCCATTGACTACGCCCTTTAGCCCATCCTGGAGAATCTGAATCGTTTCGGGCTTGAGGTTCAGGGGTTCGCGCCAGTGTTGAGCCGATTGATTGTCTTGCAGCAGGTGAGGTTTGACGCGGTAGCCGCCGTTGGCCGCGATCGCAAACATAACGGCAACCTGAAGCGGCGTGGTTTGCAGATAGCCTTGTCCGATCGACATGTTCACGGTGTCGCCCAGATACCAGCCCTCATGAATTTCTTTTTGCTTCCAGGCATCATCGGGGACAAGCCCAGCCGCTTCTTCGTCTCCCAACTCGATCCCGGTTTTTTGCCCAAAGCCAAAGCGCCGCGTCCATTGAATCAGCGTCCGATCGCCTACACCCATCCCAATCTGATAGAAAAAGGTGTCACTACTCCAGGTCAGCGCCCCCACAAAGCCCTGTGGCCCAAATCCAGCGTGGTTCCAGTCGCCAAAGTCAATGCCCCCGACTCTAATCGATGCCGAAGTCGCCAAAACCGTATCGGGCGAAAATTTACCTGACTCAATCCCCGCAGCCGTCGTCACAATCTTGAACGTACTGGCAGGCGGATAGCCTTGAAGGGCACGATTGACAAACGGATGATCGGCGCTCTGCAACCGTTGCCACTGACTGTCACTGATGCGCGTCGAGAAGAGATTGGGATCGAATGCGGGACGGCTGACCATTGCCAAAACTGCCCCATTGTTGGGGTCAAGCGCCACAATTACGCCTTTGCGATTTCCCAACGCCGTTTCGGCCGCTTTTTGCAGATCAAGGTCGATCGTCAG
Organism: Phormidesmis sp. 146-12; assembly: GCF_052939495.1. NCBI lineage: Bacteria > Bacillati > Cyanobacteriota > Cyanophyceae > Leptolyngbyales > Leptolyngbyaceae > Phormidesmis > Phormidesmis sp. 146-12. Next base: position 43,855 of record NZ_JBJPHS010000053.1, read on the forward strand.
CGCCACATCTTTTCCCGCGTGGGTTTGCTTTTCGCCGAGAATTTTGACCACATTGCCCGCACCATCGACTTCAACCTGCTGACCGCCCCACTCTCCGCGCAAATCTTTTTCTCTCGCCGCCTCAATGCCCATCTGACCAATCACGTCTCCCAGGCGATAATTTTCGTGCTTGTGGCGCTCTAGAGACTCGTCGCTCATCTCTCCCGTATAGCCAATCACATGGGCTGCCAAGTCGCCATTGGGATAGTTGCGAACCGCTTCGGCATCCACCTGAACGCCATCTAACTCAGCCGCGTATTCAGCCAGCGCCGTCACCTTTTGGGGACTAATGCCCCGTGCGATGCGAACTCGATAGGGCGAGTTGTAGCCTTCGCTTGCGAGCCGCTTTTGGATATCTGCGACGGGAATGTGAAGAATCTGTGAAATCCGCTCCAGGGTTCTGTCCCATTCTCCACGCTTTTTAGCAAGGGGCCAGAGAAAAACCGAGTGTGACAGCCGACTGCCTGCGAGAATTTTGCCTTTGCGATCGAGAATCTTTCCCCGTTCAGGCTGTTTGGGCAGGAGTCGAATCCGGTTATTTTCGGCCAGCTTTCGATTTTGAGTGCCCTGTACCAGTTGCAGGTAGGCGATCCGACTTCCCAACCCTCCAACCACCATCACCGCCACCGCCGACATCAGAATCAACGCCTGGTTGCGCCGCCCCACACTGCGAGGATTTTTTTGATGAGCGATCGTAGCTGGAGAAGATTGCAACAAAGCCATAGATTCCGCAACTGAAACAACAATCAAGAATGGACAGCCCAAGAAGTGTATGACGATATGGGGTATTTACTGACAAAATCAGGCATTCTAGGGCTAATCACTGACAAAATAACGCCAAATCAACACAGGCTCTTCAACGTTTCTTTAGATAATGTTACCTGATTGCTTGATCGGGCATTGTTTCAGATTACTTGTTTCGGGTTCAATGGGTAAAATAAGCCAGACCTGAATTTACCGATCGTTCTGCTTAGGCCCTTGACTTTTAGCATTTTAATGGAGAGACGATCGACCCCCTAATCGCTCAAATCCACCGTCTAAAGCTCAAATAAGGCTCAAGCCTCACAGTTCCAGTTTCACCAGGAAATCGTCACTATGTCTCAGACGGCAACGCAGAATCAGCAAGTTTCAGGCATCAACGTTGGGCTTGATGTTGAGCTGCGAAAGGTGTTTAAGGTGTTTAACGGAGAGGCGGCCGTCCGAGGGGTTGATCTCAGTATTTACCGAGGGGAATTCTTTAGTATTCTCGGCCCCTCTGGCTGTGGAAAAACAACCACCTTGAGGCTGATTGCCGGATTTGAAGCCCCGACTGCGGGAGATGTCCTGATTCGCGGAACGTCGATGTTGAATGTTCCGCCTTACCGCAGACCTGCCAACACAGTGTTTCAAAGCTATGCGCTGTTTAGCCACATGACAGTCTGGGAAAACATCGCCTTTGGGCTACGAATCAAGCACCGCAGCAGAAGTGAAATTCAGGATCGGGTGCGAGAGGTTCTAAAACTAGTCAAAATGGAGAGTTTTGCCAATCGCTTTCCCAATCAAATGTCTGGCGGTCAACAGCAGCGAGTTGCTTTGGCCAGAGCGCTGGTAAACCGTCCGATGGTCTTGTTGTTAGATGAACCGCTGGGCGCGTTGGATCTGAAATTGCGAAAAGAAATGCAGGTTGAGTTGTCTAACTTGCATCACGAACTGGGCTTAACCTTTGTGATGGTGACCCACGACCAAGAAGAAGCGTTAAGTCTGAGCGATCGCATCGCTGTCATGCACGAAGGTCAAGTCGAACAAATTGGCACCCCTAGCCAGATCTACGATCGTCCTCAATCCTCCTTTGTGGCTGACTTTATCGGCGACACCAACCTGTTTCGCGGCAAAATCGAAGGCGCACACCCCGCTATGCTGTGGATCAGAACCGAGTCGGGACTAAAAATGAACGTGCAGCCCTCAGACGTGAGCGGTCAACCTTTAACCTCTGGCTCAGTTGTCGTCAGCGTTCGTCCAGAAAAAGTGAATCTCAGCTTAGATCCCTTTGATGACCAGACCAACTGCTTTGAAGGGCGATTACAAAATGTGATGTATCTGGGAACCCATGTGCATTATGTGGTGCAATTGCGATCGGGCGATTATCTCACTGTCCGTCAGCCCAACGCGCTCAATGTTCCTTCTGCCGATACGCCGATCTTTCTCTACTGGGATGCCAGCGACTGTCTTGCTTTGCCAGGTTAACTGAATCTAGCGAGAGTTCAATTTTTAAAGCGGATGGCTGCCATGACTGACTTTTTATCTCACCGCCCATTTTCAAAGAGTCGTCGCCGTTTTTTGCAAAGCTCGATCGCGGCTGCCTCCACAATGGCGCTCTCAAGCTGTGGGTGGACGTTAGCTAAGGTGCAAACCGATCAGGTGAGACGAGGCGCGTCAGATGAACTGCACATTTACACCTGGTCAAGCTATGTTGATCAAGCTTTGATCGATGCCTTCCGGCAGCAAACGGGCATCAAAGTCATTTCTGATATTTTTGAATCTAATGAGACGATGCTGGCGACGTTTCAAGCGGGCAAAGCCGGAACTTACAGCGTAATTTATCCTTCTGACTACAAAGTGGTTCAGATGGTGAAGTTGGGCTATCTCAGCGAACTAGAGCACGATCGACTCGAAGGCATTCGCAATATTTTGCCCCGCTTTCAGCAGTCCGTTCACGATCCTGGCAATCGCTACAGTGTGCCTGTAAGTTGGGGAACGACGGGACTGATCTACAACAGCGACAAAATAACCGAGCCGCCCACCGATTGGAACTACCTCTGGGAAAACAAAGATAAGCTGTCTCGGCGGTTGACTTTGCTAGATGATATGCGCGAAGTCATGGGGGCCACGCTGCGATCGCTCGGTTATTCCTACAACTCCACCGATCCCCAGCAGATCAAACAAGCCTTCGATCGCTTGATGGAACTCAAACCCGCGATCGCCACCTTCACCTCTGACGCATGGCGCGATCAGCTTATCGCCGGAGATTTATCACTCTCAATGGGCTACTCAGCCGATGCCGTCAACGTGATGAGTGAGAGTCCCAAACTGAGATACGTCATTCCCAGCAGTGGCACTTCGCTCTGGAGCGACACAATGGTTATTCCCAAAACCGCTCCCAATCCCGATGGGGCTTATGCCTGGATTAGTTTTTTGCTACAGCCCGAAATTGCTGCCAGAGTTACAGAGCGCTTATTTTTTGCCACACCCAACGCGGCCGCCTTTAACCAACTCCCCGCCAACCTACAAAACAATCAGAGCCTCTTTCCGCCCAAAAACCTTCTCGACAGATCTGAAACCCTCGCCCCCGTAGAGAAGCCCGTTTTGGAACTCTACGACAAATACTGGACGAGGCTGACGAGTAGCTAGAAGGAGGCATGAGGGAGAACTTCGATGATCTGTTTCCCCTTTTGGGGTAATCCGCTGCGCGAGGAGGGATGAGAATTGTGTTAATCCGCTGTGTGAGAGAGAGGAAGAGAGTATTGTAGAGTGGCGTAGAAAGGTCGCTAAATTAACGTGAATTCGATGGAGTTTTCTCGCTTCGTTATTCAGCACTTCTGCCCC
>NZ_JBJPHS010000054.1:0-46950 GCF_052939495.1 Phormidesmis sp. 146-12
AGGGATCGATAGCTTTCTTGTCCATCCCCTCAACTAAAAACTGTCCGAACCATTGGAGTAGGGTGTGTTAAGCGACCCGAAACGCACTGCCTTGAAATCTACTAGAACGATCGCTGAAAGCTCTATCAAAAGGCATTCAACCACCCACCACCCACTTGATTGACAGGTCAGAGGTGAGATTCAGAAGATTCCCCCTGGCCACCTTAAAACAAGGGGGAAATTTGGGGTTCAAAGCTCGATCGTTGGTCACTAAAAGATTTAGAGAGATTAGAACCTGTTTTTTTGAGTTCCAATTTCTTCAGCTTTTGTGCTGCGTTTTTGCCTCATTTCCCATAGGTTGCTGGGAACGTCTCTCAAAATTTGGATTTGTCTTTACTAAACCAATATAAAGTTTTTATAAACTCCTCACAATTTCAGTGAAGTTACCGTATCATTCTCGAAGTTTCATTATTGAGGCTCAAGAAGAATATTTAACTAAGCCAATTTTCGCAAAAGGGTTAAGTGCAAGAGCTAACCCGCTGGTGCCAACTCCGTGATCTAACTGAGATGATAACAAACTTAGTGTGGTGAGTTTTTGATGAAATTCCTGACGAAATCGTTGGGGAGTGAGATCCTGCGTCTGCTATTGGTGTTGATCTTTACGGGAGGTTTTAACAGTCGAATTCAACCTGCGGTGACCCAAGAGGCGACTTCTACGATCGTCAACTCCGCAAGCGGTGGCTTTAGAACCACTGACAATCCCAATACTCCCGCGCAGGACGTAACTTCCAATCAAACTTCTCTTACAGCAGTCATACCGGGTCGATCGGGCCTGGACATTGCCAAAACGGGCGATCGGGCGGCCGCAGAACCCGGCGACATTGTGGTTTATCGGCTGCTGATTCGCAACACAGGGACGTTTCCCGCCAGCAATTTGACGATTCGCGATACGCTGCCGCTCGGTTTGCAATATGTGGCCAATTCTCAACGGGCGGCGATCGGGGGCACGACGGTCACACCCCCTCCGCCGACGGTCAGCAACTCGATCGTGACCTTTAGCATTCCAGGAACGCTGGCACCGGGGCAGACGCTAACCCTCGTGTATGGCGCGCTGCTTTCACCGGACGCAATCAGAGGGACGGGCAGAAATCTCGCAGTGGCGCAGGGGACGACTCCGGCTGGCCCGATTTCTAGCAATTCATCGAGCTATCTAGTGAGAATTCGTAGGGGCATTTTGTCAGACTGCGGCACGATCGTCGGTCGCGTGTTTGTCGATAAAAATTTCGATGGCGAACAGCAGCCTGGAGAGGCCGGCGTTCCCAATGCGGTGATTTTTATGGATGACGGCAATCGGATCACAACGGATGCCAATGGTTTGTTTTCGCTGCAATACGTGATCGCAGGCTACCGGACTGGCACGCTGGATTTGACGAGTCTGCCGGGCTATACGCTGGCTCCCAACCGCTATCGGATTGAGAATAACAGCCAATCTCGACTCGTAAAACTGGCTCCGGGCAGTCTGGGACGAATGAATTTTGCTGTCACGCCAACTTATGGAGGAGGACGGTAATATGCAGGTTTCCTCAATTCGATGGGGTTGTTTTACCTCAATTTTGGGCGCGATCGTGTTCTCTAGTTCTGCTCAAGCGAGTGGATTGGATGACTATTTGCGATCGGTAGAAGCGTTCAAGGTTCAACCTAATTCAGAAACTAATCCAGAAACTAATTCAGAAACTAATTCGGCGATCGCTCCCGAAATTCTCACGTCTGTCCCGCTTCAACAAACGGCTCAAGTTCCGGTCGCTACGCCTGCAACGGGCACAGTTCGGATTGAGTTTTCGCCAGCCAGCGATTCCCGAATTCCCGCAGACGGGCGATCGACGGTGACGCTTTCGGGGCAGATTCTCGATGCCAACAATCAGCCGATTTCTGAAGATGTGACGGTGACGCTGACCAGCAGTGCCGGGAAGTTTATTGGAGCCGACCAGGATAGCGATCGACTGGGATTTCAAGTCATTGCTCGACAGGGAAGATTTTCGGCTGAGTTGCAGTCTACTTTGGAGGCAAAACAGGTTCGCGTGAGAGCGGCGATCGACGGACTTCATGAAGCTAAACCAGAATCCAAGCCGTCTCCTCCCCCCTTTGCCTATCCCGGAACCTTACCCAGACACCCTTCTCAGACGTTGGAGGCTTACGCAACGGTAGAATTCATCACGAATTTGCGGCCGTCCCTCGTATCGGGATCGATCAATTTGCGAATTGGGGCAGCCGGGACGAACTACTACAAGAGTTTTGCGGATTTCCTCAGCGAGACTTCTTTTGACAAAGGGACTCAAGTCGGGTTTGATGCGTCGGTGTTTGCGATCGGCAAGGTCGGCGATTGGCTGTTTACGGGCGCATTTAATAACACTCGTCCGCTTAATCAAACCTGTGACGGCACAACTCGCTTGTTTCGCGATACGCAGTTTTGTGATCAGGTCTATCCCACCTATGGCGATAGTTCTACAGTCGATTATCTAACGCCGTCGATCGACAGTGTGTTTCTCAAATTTGAGCGCACGTCGCGAGTGCCGGGGGCGGGGTCTGATTATGCAATGTGGGGCGATTATAAAACTGAAGAATTCTCCAGCACTTCGCAATATTTCACGGCTACATCTCGCCAACTGCACGGCTTTAAGGGCAATTACAATTTCGGTAATTTTCAAGCCACGTTGATGTATGGCAACAATTTGGAGGGATTTCAGCGCGATACGATCGCTCCCAACGGCACGAGTGGAAACTATTTTCTGTCGCGTCGCTTAGTGATTGGCGGGAGTGAGAGCGTTTTTATCGAAACTGAAGAACTCAACCGTCCCGGAAGTATTGTCGATCGCATTCCGCTCAGTCGCATTCGAGATTACGAAATTGATTACGATCGCGGGACGATTACCTTTCGCAATCCCATTCAGACGACTGATTTTGATCTGTTTGGTCGAACGTTGGTGCGGCGCATCGTCGTCACTTACCAGTACGAAGGCATCGGAACGGGCGGCACTAACCTTTATGCAGGACGGGCACGCTACAACTTTTCGCGAGAAGTGCAGCGAGAAAGCTGGGCGGGAGTCAGCTACCTGAGAGAAGATCGCGGCAGTCGTGACTTTGAACTGTATGGAGCCGATGCGCTGTTCTCGTTTGGCAAAGACGGTCAGATCGTTGCGGAGTTTGCCCGATCGACCAATGCCGATCCCTTTTTGGGCGATGTCGAAGGGTCAGCCTACCGTTTAGAGGCGAAAACGTCTTTATTTGCGGGGGTGTTGGCGCGGGGCTATTACCGATCGGTGGATGAGAATTTCTCTAACAATGCCACCTTGAGTTTCGTCCCCGGACAGACGCGCTACGGTGGAGATATTGCCGCTAAGATTGGGGCTTCGACGCAGTTTCGGGCGCAGGTCGATCGCGAAATCAACTACGGCATCGCTTCAGGATTTGGATTGGGAACCGATTTATTCAATCCCAGCAGCAATCTTTTTTGTGATACGCCGGGGTTGGCGCGATGTGGTCAAGAACCGTTTCGGATCGGGCGAGTAGACAACAGTTTGACGATGATCAGCGCTGGATTTGAGCAAAAAATCGGGGAGTCGGCGTTGAGTTTTGATTGGGTCAATCGGACTCGTGACGATCGCGCGACCAACAACCTTGATCAAGACAGCAATCAATTAGTGTCTCGCTTATCGGTGCCGTTGACCAAAACGCTGCTGTTTCGCGCCCAAAACGAACTCAGCCTCGGTGACGACGATCCGCTTTATCCCAGTCGAACCACCGTCGGATTAGATTGGAAAGTTTCTCCGGGCGTGACGATGCGACTGGCGCAGCAGTTTCTCTCAGGCGGACAGTTTTCTAGCAACTCAATCACCAGTCTGGATACGATTATCGATCGCAAACTTTCAGACGATACCTCGCTCACAGGACGCTACTCAGTTCTGAATGGGATCAATGGCACGACGGGACAGGGTGCGATCGGCTTAAATCATCGGATTCGCTTGTCACCGGGCTTGAGAATTAACCTGGGGTATGAACGAATTTTTGGCGATCTTTTTGCCTATACGGCCGCAGGTCAACAGTTCGCGCAGCCTTACGCCGTGGGGCAAAGTTCCTCCTCGCTGGGGGTGAGTTCGGGAGACAGCTACAGTGTGGGCGTTGAGTATAGCGACAATCCTGACTTTAAGGCGAGTGCCCGATTTGAGCGACGCAATTCTTCACTCGGAAACGACACCTTCTGGTCAGCCGGAGCCGCCGGAAAAATTTCGCCCGCTTTAACTGCGTTGGTACGATTTCAACAAGCAAATGCGGCTAACCAACTGCTCACCGGATTGGGCGACACCACAAATCTCAAAGTCGGTTTAGCCTATCGTGACCCCAACAGCGACAAATTAAATCTACTGTTTCGCTACGAATATCGCCAAAATCCGGATGCGACTCCCACCTCGCTACTCTTTGGGACGGGATCGGGGGCAAAAGTTCATTTAGGAGCGATCGAAGCCATTTATGCCCCCAATTTTCGCTGGGAGTTTTATGGCAAGTATGCGATCCGTAGCGCTCAGTCTACGTTAGCCAGAGATTTGCTGGGCACGAATGCCATCTCACTCGGACAGCTTCGCACCACTTATCGACTGGGATACAACTGGGATTTGGGTGGAGAAGTGCGCTGGATCGGGCAGTCGGTGACAGGCTTTAATGAATTCGGATTTTTGGCTGAAGTTGGCTATTATCTCACGCCTAACCTGAGAGCCGCCGTGGGTTACAGCTTTGGAGAAATCAACAACGATCGCGACTTTGAAGGCAGTCGATCGAAGGGTGGCTTTTATGTAACGCTCTCCTTTAAGCTCAATGAATTGTTTAACGGATTTGGATTACAGCGAGTCGTCCCGCCTCAACAGCAGCAAGAATCCCAGATAAAACCTGTGGCCACACAACCAGACATATCGCCGCAATCACAAATGTTGTCTCCGATAATCCAGTCGATGATTCGGGATCAATCCGCTGAGGCGGTCGTGAGAGGAGTGACAGAATGAACATGAAAACAGGATTTGCATCACTGCTGTTATTAATAAGTTACAGTTCGCTCATTCCGTCTTCAACCTTTGCCCAAACGCCAACGCGATTCAAAATCGTAGTCAACAGCGATCAGGACAGCGTACAGGCAGATAGTAGTCTGACACTCCGAGAAGCGATCGAACTGATTAACGGCACCTTACCAGTCGATCGATTGAGTGACGCTGAGAAGTCTCAAGTTTCAGTCATCAACGAATCCACCTCGCAAATCGACTTTCAGCTTCCATCGGGACAAACCATCATTCGAGTCGGGCGAGAACTCCCGGCGATCGTGGCTCCCGTGACGATCGATGGCACCACCCAAACCGGATACGAAGCCGATAAAGCGGTGATTGCCGAACTGCCCCTAGTGCAGCCGATCGTCGAGATTACGCCTGTTCAGAATACGTTTGTGCCGCGAGGGTTGACCATCACTTCAGACAATGTGACGATTCGCGGCCTGAGTTTGTATGGGTTTAACGATGATGTTGATGACACGGCCCGCACGCCACCCGCCGATATTTTCATCGCTCACCGCCTGCCGCCCCCGGATATCCGCAAACAGCCGACACCTGCTAATTTTGCGCCCTTTTACAGCGATGATGTGCCGCCCAAAAATGTCGTGATCGAAAACAACTGGCTGGGTATTCGTCCCGATCAGAGTGTGCCGCCGACGACTTCAGCCTTTGGCGTTTCGGTCTTCAACAGCACAGGTACTACAATTCGGCGCAACTGGATCGCCAACCACGACGGCAGCGCCATTATTACGTCGGTCAATTCCACCAATTTACAGGTGACTGAGAATGCGATCGTCGCCAACGGCCTGGCCGGAATGCCCGATGCGATCAGACTCGAAGGCAACATCGATCAATCCGAAATTTCTGGTAACTTAATCTGCGGCAACGATGGGTCAGGCGTTTACTTATTTAAGCCAGAAGGAGCCACCCAAATTAGAGACAATCGCATTACCTACAACGGCCGTCGATTTCGTCGCGCCGCCGTCTATCTCATGGGCAACAACCATCAGGTGACAGGCAATCTGATCACAAATCAAGCAGGGTCAGGCGTTGTGGTGGCAGCCTTTCCGCTCAGTCGGCGCAATACGATCGCCAACAACCGATTCGCCAACCTCGAAGGACTCAGCATCGATCTGGTGACTCAGGGAAATGTCAGCGTCCAAGCCTACCAAAAAGGAGACGGCATCAACCCCTTTAGAAACTCACCCAATCGCCGCAAAGATACCGGAAACGGGGCGATCGACGCTCCCCAATTCACCTCCAAGGCCTTCGTTCTTTCTGGCGCTCAGGCTCAAATCACGGGGAAAGCCGATCCCGATTCGCAAATCCAACTCTATCGCGTCACCGAAAACACGTCTCCCTACGGCACCCTCAGCGAACCCCTTGGCAACGCCGAAACCGACAAACAGGGCAATTTTACCTTTACCTCAGAGACTCTGAAGCCGGGAGATCTGATCAGCGCGATCGCCACCAATCCCAACTATGGCACCTCGGAACCTGCCTTGAATACGATCGTTCGCACCGCCGAAACTACCACTCCACCCAACCTTCAGCCGCCGACCAGTGCCACTCCTACCTGCGTCACGCCGCCGATCGCTCAAGTGCCTACTCCGCCGACCCCCACGCCTGAACCCAACGTTCCCGTCCGAATTACGGTGCCCAAAAACGTTCACTTTGCCCTCGATCAGTCCTACATCAGCCCCGAAAGCGCCAGCGTGTTGGATCGAATTGCCGCCGTCGTTCTCGCCAATCCCACGATTATTTTAGAACTGCAAGGCCACACCGACCCCCGCGCCAGCGATGACTACAACCAGCGATTAGGTCAACGCCGGGCCCTTTCAGTCCGCAACTATCTAATTCGCAAAGGCATCAATTCCGCGCGGATGACGATTCGATCGTTTGGCGAACGACAGCGACGCTCAGACGGAAACACTCGATTGGATTTTGCTCGCGATCGCCGCGTCGAAGTCATCTACAAAGATGCTCGTGATATTGAAGTCTTCGTCCAGGAAGAAGATTTGCAACTGGAACCAGCTAGAGGTGGAAGGTAATGCAACGCAGATTTTGGAACCCGCTTACGCTCAAAGCCGCTCACTCCTGGACTTGGCTCACCGGAGGTTTGACGGCCCTCTTGCTCAACTCGCTTGGCTCATCAGTGAGCGCCCAGACAATTCTCTTTCAAGAAACCTTTCGCGGTGCGGCGACGACCGATGTGTTTCTCTCTGGCGGCATCGGCGGATTTCCCTGTCTGACCGCTGCCACCCCCGCTACGGCCATCCCTCCCAGCATTCCTTCTTGTGTCGAAGGGGCAACCGATACGGTAGGCAGTGGAGCCTTACGCATTACCTCCAATGGAACCGAACAGCGAGGGTTTGTGATCTACGATCGCTTCATCCAATCGCAGTTTGGGCTATCGATTACCTTCGACTTTTTCTCTTTTAACGGCATTGGTGAGCAACGGGCAGACGGGATCACCTTCTTTTTGATTGACTCTCAGGCGACTCCCACCCAGGCAGGCTCGTTTGGCGGATCGTTGGGATATGCTCAACGCAGTTTTGGCGGTGTCGTCCCTGATGAACCTGGAATCGCAGGCGGCTATCTCGGCATTGGTTTCGATGAATTTGGCAATTTCGCCAACGATGCAGAAGGCAGAGGCGCAGGATTTTTTCCTCCGGGCGCTCCTCCCCCTGGGTGTGAAGTGTCTCCATTTGGACGCGATCCGGATGCTGCCACCCGCACGGGCGTTCCTGACTCAGTAACCCTTCGCGGGCCAGGAAATGGCACCACGGGATACTGCTTTCTGGCAAACTCTGGCACTCGTCCTGAAGGCATCGATGTTCCTACCACCGTTCGGACTGCTGCCCGCCGCACCGCCCGCATCACCTTACGACCTGGAACCAACCCAACCGTGCAGGTCGAAATCGACTTTGGGGCAGGCTTTGTCATAGTAATTCCCGAACGCCCCGCGCCTCCCGGATTGCCCGATCGCTTCCGATTTGGGTTTGCCGCTTCTACGGGCACGTTTACCAACTTTCACGAAATTCAGAATCTCGTCGTGCGATCGCTGGTTCCGGTTCCTCAACCTCAGTTAGGCGTTGCAAAACAGGTGGGCGTTCCGGTCAACAACAACGACGGCACGTTTACAGTTCCTTATCTGATCACGGTACAAAATCCGTCTCAGGTCAATCTCACCAGTCTGCAAGTCACCGAAGATCTGAGTCAAACCTTTGCCGGAGTGCCTGCGTTTAGTATTGTCCCTGGTTCGCTTCAAAGTAGTGCGCTGCGCGTCAATCCCACTTTTAATGGCACCAGCGATACTAACTTGCTTGCCGGAACGGATATTCTGACTTTTGGGCAGACCGCAACGATTAATTTTAGTGTGCGACTCACCCCCGGCACTGTCACCAGAACTTTCTTAAACACAGCGATCGGCACCGCTAGAGATCCCGACAACAATCCGGTTACCGACACTTCGACCAACGGCACCACCCCCGACGCAAACAACAATGGCAACCCTGGAGACGACAATACGCCCACGCCCGTCAATTTGCTGTCTCAGTTTCGCTTAGTCAAACGCATTACCGCCTTGACTCGTGGAGGGGCGCAGACTCGATTTACTCAATTTGTCGATGACCCTGGCGATATCAACGACACCGCCCCTGGATTTTCTCAGCTTTCTCCGGTTGGGCTGGCGACGGTCGATCGAGCCAATCCGCTGCGATCGGGCGATGAAGTTGAATACACTGTCTACTATCTCTCGGATGGCACTCAGCCTGCTTTTCTGGCGAATATTTGCGATCCGATTCCTGTGGGGACGACGTTTGTCGCAAACAGTTTATCGATTAGACGCGCCAATTCTGAAGCCCCAGGCGGCAGTTTCTTCTCTCCGTTAGCGCCATTGCCGCCCAATAATTCCTGCCCTGATCAGACTAATGCTAGAGGAGCGGCGCTGTTTGATTTGGGTACGATTCCTAATACGGCGGGCAATAACTTTGGGTTTGTTCGCTTTCGAGCCAGAGTGAATTGAAGGATGAGGGTTCCTATGAGCTTCTCTACATCACTGAGTCCGAATATGAATGGTTGAGGGCAAAAGTCCGAAGTCCCGCGAAATTGAGGGGTTGGGGGGCAGAAGCACTCTACATCGAAGCGAAAAAGCTTTATAGAATTCACCCTTAAACGTCTGAATGTATCGCTATCTGATATTCCACAAGCCTTACAACGTATTGAGCCAGTTTACGGATGAGAGTCCGACTCAGGAGCGCCAAACGCTAAAAGACTATATTCCCGTGCCGTCAGTGTATCCGGTGGGGCGACTAGATCAAGATAGCGAAGGGCTGATGTTGTTGACCAATCACGGAGCCTTACAGCATCGATTGAGTGACCCCAAATTTGAGCATCCTCGAACCTATTGGGTGCAGGTCGATCGCAGTCCCACTGACGACTTGTTGGAGCCACTGCGAACAGGCATTCAGATTCAACACTACAAAACTCGACCCGCGATCGTTTCGCTTCTCCCTCAAGAACCCACCTTACCGCCCCGCGACCCGCCCGTTCGCTTTCGTAAAACAGTTCCTACGGCCTGGCTCGAAATCACCCTCACCGAAGGACACAACCGACAGGTGAGAAAAATGACCGCCGCCATTGGATTTCCGACTCTGAGATTGGTGAGAGTGGCGATCGGGCACCTGCGTCTAGAAGGGCTGGCACCCGGACAATGGCGCGATCTGACTGATGAAGAACTGGCTCCTTTGCTCAAATTAAACCAGCGATAGCGGTTTCAATAAGACCTTCGACAAAATCACATACAAGACCGCTGCCACGATCACGCCATTCACAGGAGCGATATCAAAAAAGACAATACCCGTCTGATTGTTAGACGAAATATAAGCTACAACAGAAGCGACCACATAGCTGATAATACCAGCCCAATTAAAAGCAGGTTGAGTTTCATCTAACGAAGGGAACTGCCCCTGACGATAAAACCAGAAATCCGCCATAATGATCCCGCCAACCGGAGGAATCACAGTCCCCAAAAAGATCAGGTAGGGCACCAACATCTCATAGATACCTGCCCAGGCTAACACCAAGGCGATCGTCGCTCCTCCCAACACAAACACAGTTCGTTTATTAATCCGAAACATATTTGCACTGGCTACCGCAAACGCATAAATGGTATTATCTTGCGTCGTCCAAATATTGAGCAACAACAAAACAATTCCACCTAAGAGAATGCCTTGTTGAGCCATCACCTGCACAATATCTTGATTGCCATAGACCAGCGCGCAATAGGCTCCGGCAAACACCATCAGACCATTGACTCCCAAAAAGGCGGCCAAAGTGCCCCCGATCGCGGTTCCGCCTGAGTTGGCAAAGCGGCTCCAGTTGGTTGATTGCGTTCCGCCAGAGATGAAAGTTGCGACAATTACGGTGAGTGCCTGACCGACACTGAGTTGTGCCGTAGGCGCGATCGCTTGGATGCCCGCAAATCCGCCGACTTGGTGGGTGGCGATCACGAGACTCCACAAGATCAAAATCACCATCAGGGGCACGGCCAGCCGACTTAGCCAATCCATCGCTCGATAGCCAATATAAGCCGTTGAGCAAAACGCATAAGTAAAAAACAAAATGCTCAACCAGTTCCAGGAAGGCGGAATTCCTAATAGCTTGTTAACGACATCGCCCACCAGCGCAGACGTGTAAGCATACCAGCCAATCTGCGTAAAACCGAGAATAAAATCAACCCAGCGAGACCCAATATTACCAAAACTAAATCGCGCCATCAGCACCGTAGACAGCCCGCTTTTGTAAGCAATGTAGCCCAACGCAGAGCAGTAGAGACCCAAAATCAGATTTCCGATTAGAATAATGCTGATTAAGTCAGGCGCAAATCGAAACGCCGGGCCAACCTTTCCCCCCGCAAACAGCGTCGTCGAAGTCAGCGCAAACCCCATCAACAAGGGAGCCAACGACCAGATCGATCGCCGCTCACTCCACGGCACCGGACTCAATGGATAATCTTCTTCAACCAGAGACTTTGCAGCCGTCTGCGATTTAATGGAGCTACTCATAACACCCACATTCCAGCGTTAAGGATGGGTGAATTTTCGCATTCACCGCAGGGTTGAAAAGTATTACAAGTGACTGTTTTTTGAGTTGCTTTCTCAGTACGGCGATTATGTTATTTTAATCATCCATTTGTAATTTGCTGCCTTCATGATTTGCTATGTGGGAGCATTGGCAAAAACACCCCCACCTTGTTGACCTAAATGATCCTAAATTGGATTACAAACTTGCCGTTTTTCCGGTTTCTGCCTGTGTCTCGATCGGTTGCACGTTGGTATAGCCCATTCCACTCGCAATCTCGCGCAATAACGAAATTTGTTCTTCAAACTCCAGGGACTCGATCGCGCCCAACGCATTGCTTACCGCCTCAGAGGGACTGTAGCCTTCGGGCATTCCGACCACCGTTTCTCCCATTGCTTGGGCCCAGGCGTACCAGACCATCAGTTGGTTATTTTCCTTAAGTGCTCCGTAGGCGTGAGAATATTCGGTATCCGCTCGATTTACGATGTCACGCATCACATTCATCTGATTGTCGTGAGAAAGATTGTAAAACTCTTCCATCAAGATCGGCGCTAATTCTGGCTCGGTGGCCGCAGGGGCCGCAGGCGTGACCGACGCTCCCATTTTTTCATAAACGTAATACAGCAGCGCTAACTTATCGTCAGTGCCCAACTTGTCATAGGCGGCGATCGTCTGTTGGGTTTTTTCGTCCAAATATTCAGAACGCACCGTGTTTTGGTTTGCAGACTGAGCCATGAGTTATCTCCAAAAAATAATTCGTATTCATTAAAGAGGTATCAGGCTTTACAATTCATCGTCGCCCATCCTCCGACCGAAGTGAAGTCTCTCTTACGAAAGAGGTTCAAGATCTGCCCTCAGACGGTTCAGAACTACGGGGATCACTCTGCTACGGTGACAGCATCTCAAGATAGTTAGCCAGCGATGGCGGTCAAGAAATCAATAACAGGAGTTTTTATGTCAGATATTAACAATGTGAACCAAACCTACGACGCTCAACAGGCTGCCGAAGAAATTGCCGAAGGCGATCGTCCCGCTCCTCAAGTCGATGTCTCTAGCGACTATGAAGCCTCCAAGGAATACAGCGTCAGTGAAGTCGATCGTACGGGCGAGGGTCAAGAAGCTGCCGAAGCGGCCACCGCTCCCAAGTTTGAAGTTTCTCAGCCCGAAGCAACCAAGTTCACCGCAGAACCGACGGGCGACCCTAACGACTATCTCGACATGGCTAAAGACGTTAGCGGCACCAGTGGATCGACTGGAAATGTGAGCGATGATCTGGTCAAGAAAGCGATCGAGCTAGGACAACCCGGACAATAAAAAATCGTCACTTCGAGAATGCTTCGCTTCGTCGGTTGCAGAATCGCGATCGCCCCCTAACTCCCTCCCCTGCGGATGACTTTGAACTGGAAATCCTGTCCGAAAGTCGCCAGAGTGGGGGGGTGGGGGCAGAGGCATTAAAGGCTGAAGCGAAAAACAGTGTTGCTGATCGAAGGGATGAATCTGTGGGAAGTGTCCATCTTTTCGCCCCCTAAATCCCCCAAAATTGGGGGACTTTGAACCTTGAGGTTCCCGCCGCTTTGGGGCAATTCATCCCCTGATTCAGCAACACCCGAAAAACTAATCAACAGCACCGCCTACGTTATTTGGGTTCAAGAAAATCGAACTTTTTGTTGTTCTTGCTGTTCAAAAACGTGGCTTGCGTCCAGTCATTCGTTCTGGTTACATCAGTTTAATGAAGGGCGGCTACTCTCAAATTGGCGACTTCGACATCGGGCAAATCTTGGAACAGGGCGGTACTGAGATAGCGTTCTCCAAAACTCGGCTGAACCATCACAACTAGTTTTCCTGCATTTTGGGGACGTTTGGCCACCTGGATTGCAGCACACAGCGCAGCCCCCGAAGAAATGCCCGACAGAATCCCTTCTTCTCGCGCCAGACGACGACCATAGGCGATCGCGTCCTCATCCGCAACCTGAATCACTTCATCGATCAAGTCCACTCGCAAAACCTTGGGCACAAATCCCGCTCCGATGCCTTGAATCTTGTGAGGCCCTGGCTGTCCGCCCGACAAAACGTGACTATTCATCGGCTCGACCGCTACAACCTTAAAGTCTGGTTTGCGCGGTTTGATGACTTCAGCCACTCCGGTGATGGTTCCCCCTGTGCCAACGCCTGCGATGAGGAAGTCGATCGTGCCATCGGTATCGCGCCACAACTCTTCTGCTGTGGTTTCTTGATGGATTTTGGGATTGGCAGGATTCTCAAACTGTTGAAGCATGTAGGCTTCTGGTACAGCAGCCACAATGTCATTAGCGCGCCGAATCGCCCCTTTCATACCTTCGCTGCCGGGGGTGAGTTCTAGCTGTGCACCGTAAGCTTTTAGCATGGCTCGTCGCTCTTGACTCATCGTTTCTGGCATCGTCAAAATCAAGCGATATCCTTTTGCAGCGGCAACCATCGCCAGCGCAATTCCCGTATTGCCAGAAGTCGGCTCGACTAAGATTGTTTTTTGAGGGTGAATTTGTCCAGCAGCTTCGGCAGTCTCGATCATGCTGGCCCCAATTCGATCTTTGACCGAAGAAGCGGGATTCATGCCTTCGAGTTTGACGACGATCTGAGCAACACAGCCTTCTGCTTGAGGAATGCGATTGAGCCGAACGAGGGGAGTTTTGCCAATCAGTTCGGTAACGTTATCTGCAATGTGCATAAAGTTCTCCTGACGATGAGTAGCGGACGACCTTGAAGCGAGGAGGCTGATTTTTTCGCCCTAGCTCTGAGTATAGTACTCAATCTCGATAGGCTTTATGAACTTCGGAGGAATTTAAGAAAGTTTAGGAACGATCGCTGCAATTTAGCCTAGATCATCACTCTGCAAACAGCCTTTCTTTAAGCCAGATGCCTTCTTTAGCGTGGAGATAGCGCGGATCTGGGTGAAGCGCGATCGCTCGGTCATAACACTGCAAGGCATTGCCGTAAGCCATCATTTCAGTCAAGAGCAGTCCTCGATTAAACCAGGCTTGATGATCAGTGGGCGAAATGGCAACGGCGCGATCGTAAGCTGCCAGTGCTTCTCCGGGTCGCTTTAGTCCACATAGCGCATTTCCTCGATTGTTCCACGCTTTGTTATTGTTGGCGTTGAGGGCGATCGCTTGATCAAATGCAGCGACGGCGGCAGCAAATTCTCCTTCTACACAAAGGGCACAGCCTCGTCGGTTCCAGTCTTCTATACAGGTTGGGTCATGAGAACTCATACTGACAAGTTTAAGAAAACAGTTGCAAAAAGAATGAGAGGTCTTTGATCATGCAAAAAATGTTCTGAATTTGCAATCCATCCTTTGACTGACAACCGACCTGATTGACTGACAAAACGCCTGAAGCCCCCGTTTTTTGTAGGTTGGTGTTGAGCAACGCGAAACCCACCGTCGCCTCTCTCACATTAGGTTTTACCGAGTTCAACTCAACCTACTGGAAAAGATCTGTCAGTCAATCAGGACAACCGACTTGAGGAATTGATGGTGAGACAGTCAAAAAATCATGGCAAAATCAGAGTGAAAGCCGTTGTTATCCAGGATGTTGCATGTTGACTTCGACTGACTTTAGCGGACTGTTTAATCAGCGTTTCTTAAATAACTTTTTTCCGATTCCGGCAACGAGTTCTCTAGCGTTGGGTTCAGTGACTCCCAGTTTTGATTTATTGGATGTCAATCACGATCGCTCTGTTAAGTTATCCGATTATCAAAACGATCGTCCTGTGATTCTCGCCTTCACTCGCATCTTTACCGAAAAGCAGTATTGTCCGTTTTGTTTTCCTCACATCAAAGCGTTGAATGAGCAATATCAGCAGTTTGTCGATCGCGGTGTAGAACTGTTGTTAATCACCAGCACTGATCCGGCTCAAAGCAAAAAAGTCGTTCAAGATTTGGGGCTAAAAATGTCGCTGTTGACCGATTCTAGCTGTCGAGTGTTTCGAGCTTATCAAGTGGGTCAAGCGTTGGGTGCGCCCTTACCTGCTCAGTTTGTTCTCGATCGTTATGGCATTCTGCGCTACAAACATCTTTTCTCATTCTTGGATCACAATGCCAGCGTCGAAACGTTGTTAAGCGCGATCGAGTCCCTCTAAAACTAGACAAACTGCTTCGATTTAGCCGCCTTTATCTCGGCAAATCAGGGCAGACAAACTCTTGTTGAACAGCAGTCAGCGTGATGGTTTGTTTTTGCTTATTGGGAACTAAAATTTGTTGAAGTTGTAGTGTTGTATCAGTTAGTTGAGTGATCGTTGCAGTGTAAGTCAGTTGTCCATCTTCAACCACGCGCAAAACACGAGGGGCAGCTTTGTCGATCGTCCAGGTTGAAATTCGGTAAGTCTCGACACAAGAGGTCTGGAGAAGGGTTCCGTTAGGCAAAAAGACATAAATGCTTCCCAATGCTGGCTTTGAAGGTGCCTTTGTGACCCGCCAAACTCGACTAAAAAGCTGCGTCAAATGATTAGCACTTGTCTTGGGCGGAGAGGCGGCGATCGAGGCTGACGGCTGTAGGTTTTCTGCAATAGCCGATTGCGAACAAGTCACTACCATCACTAAAAAGCTAATAGGCAACGGTAAAAGATATTTGATCATGATGTTGATTAACCCTGTTTTGTTAACTTAAATTTGATCTATTTTTTTGCTTCGTTGTCTTGGACTTCTGCCCCCCAACCCTCCAATTCTGGGGACTTCCGGACTTTTGCCCTCAACCATTCATATTTGGACTCAGCGATGCCCAAAAATTCATAAGATCTTAGAATTCAGAAGTTGAGAATACACACTAATCCTTTCATCCCTCATCCCTCATCCCTCAAATATTGTTCATATCCAATCTCATCCAATTTTGCTTGTTTCTTCATCACGGTGTCAGCAAGACTTTGACGATAATTTTGCACCTGTTGTAAAAGCTCTGAATTGTGAGTTGCCAAAATTTGTATCGCTAATAATCCAGCATTTCTGGCATTGCCGATCGCCACCGTCGCCACCGGAATTCCAGCAGGCATTTGCACAATTGAATATAAAGAATCCAACCCTTGTAAATGACGACTCGCCACAGGTACGCCAATCACAGGTAAAGGAGTCAGTGCGGCCACCATTCCTGGCAAATGAGCCGCCCCTCCTGCCCCGGCTACAATCACCTTAATTCCTCGCGGGTGTGCTTGTTTGGCATAGTCCACCATGCGATCGGGCGTGCGATGCGCCGAGACAATTCTCACTTCATAAGAGATATTAAATTCTTCGCAAACTGCGATCGCGCCCTGCATCGTCGGCAAGTCAGAATCGCTGCCCATAATAATGCCAATTAACGGCTGAGTCATGTGATCGGAGTCCGGTAAACTAAATGAGGTTTTGAGAGGCTGAGAAATGAATCTGGCGATCGCGTCCCACCCTAACCTGGATATTATCAATGCTCGGCTCCCCGGATACGAAGGATTGCAGGTAATCTCAATTATTCAAGGCGTGATTCGCAAGATTGCGCCTCTTCAAAATCGAGAAGTCTCTGCGATCGCTCAGGTTCTCGATGTCGAAGGCGATTGGTTGTCACTGGGCGGAGTCGATTTGCAGATCAACGGTGCCTTGGGACTAGCCTTTCCAGACCTCAATTCTGAGAATGCACACCAGCTAGACACGATCGCCCAATTTCTCTGGGAGCAGGGCATCGATCAATTTTTACCCACGATCGTCACCACATCAGTTGAAAACATTCAGCGATCGCTGTCCACAGTTGCCCATCACGCCTCACGCCTCACGCCTCACCCCTCACGCCTAATCCCCGGCATCCATCTAGAAGGCCCCTTCCTCAACCCCCAAAAGCGAGGCGCACATCCAGCCGAATTTCTCCTGCCTCTGACCGTTGAGCAGATTAAGCGAGTGTTGGGAGATTATGCCTCCATCGTCAAGATTGTCACCCTCGCCCCCGAACTCGACCCCGCTGGAGACGCGATCGCCTACCTCCGTTCTCTAGGAATCATCGTCAGTTTGGGCCATTCTCAAGCCACCGCTGCTCAAGCACAACAGGCATTTATTCAGGGTGCATCAATGGTGACTCACGCCTTTAATGCCATGCCCAACTTGCATCATAGAGAACCAGGGCTTTTGGGAGCAGCGATTGTCCATCCCCAGGTGCAGTGTGGTCTAATTGCCGATGGTCAGCACGTTTCGCCAATCATGATGAAATTGTTGCTCAGAGCCAGTTGCGGCATTTTTTTGGTCAGCGATGCGCTCTCCCCGCTCGGCTTACCTGACGGACGCTATCCCTGGGACACTCGCCAAATTGACGTGAAAAACGGCACCGCTCGACTCCTGGATGGCACACTCTCCGGCACCACCCTACCGCTTTTAGTCGGCGTACAAAACCTGGTGAAGTGGAGAATTTGTCCAGTTGAGCAAGCGATCGCCCTGGCAACTCTGGCCCCCAGACGAGCGATTCAGCAAAACAATGGGTATCTTAACCAACCTGCACATCTGTTGCGCTGGCACCTAGACCTGATCACAGACGAATTGAAATGGTGGAGATTATAGAAGTATACGGAGCCACCGCACTCAGCTATTTGTATGATTTTTGTGTGACAGATTGATTTCTGGCTGACTCAAACCATTTTCGGTTTTGGGCTTGCCTTAGACTGCACGTTAAGGACAGCATCAGGGCGAGTGGCAATCCCCTGTGAACAAAAAAGGGGCACTTTTTTCAGGTGCCCCCAAGATACTCAGATTGACTTGTCAAAGCAAAAGTAACCTCACTGTCCACCAGCTTTCTAAATAGACATGGGCGAGATGTCTAAGCAGTGGTCATAGGGATTTTGCCTATCCGTAGGATAACTGAGAAACGTCAGGAGTAGTGTGAGCTACATGAAAATTTCATGAAAGCGAAACTTCATTCGTAGCTAAATCAGATAGGTCAATCCTAAATCAAATATTTGCTAGATCGTTTTGCGCCTGATGCGTGAAGCGATTTTATTTTGCAAGTTATGCGTCCAGGTCACCCAAATAAAGATTTAAGCAAAAAATAAAACTTGTGACAGATTCTCGTTTGGTTGGGGGACGATCGAGTAATACCATTAACCTGTTGGGACTGACACAAAGTAGGAACGTCAACGACTCAGCACTGAAGTGACTGAAGCTCTCCAGCTTAGAAACCTCAGTTTCAGTTGACCAGCCTCAGACCTTCGCGGTCTACGTTTTTTGAGTCACGACACCCTGGGATGCGACGCTAGTCCCCTGCTCTGTCGTTAATCGTTAAACATCTTTATTTGGGTTAAGGACGTGCGATTAGCCGAACAAGCTCTTAAAACATTGGCGAAGCGAACATCACTCCGCAAGGAGGCTACTGCGGTAGCAAACAACGTCGCGATGCGTACAGGACGAACGATTTGAAACGGTAATTGTCCCGTTGAAAGTGCAATACAAAAGCACCCCGAATCAATTGCCCCAAGGCGGTCGCGACACCCAAAATCTAGGAAGAACACGGTGGTTAAAACCGCTCGTTGGCTTCCCTCTCAGGTCTAAAGACACTGAGTTTCCCACCTATCGAGGAGTTTTTATGAACGTAGTGGATGACAAAACCGTTGTGCGAGAGTATTTCAACCAGACGGGGTTCGATCGCTGGCGGCGCATTTATAGCGATGGTGAAGTCAACAAAGTCCAGCTAGACATCCGCAAAGGGCATCAGCAAACGGTGGATACGGTGTTGGGCTGGCTAAAAGAGGATGGCAATCTACCAGAACTGACGATTTGTGATGCGGGCTGTGGAGTCGGGAGTCTGAGCCTGCCGATCGCGCAAACTGGGGCAAAGGTTTTTTCGAGCGATATTTCCGAAAAGATGGTCGGAGAAGCGACGGAATGCGCCACAGCTTTGGGTTTATCTAGCAATCCGACGTTTTTGGTGCAAGATCTGGAGGAACTAAGCGGAAAGTATCACACAGTAATTTGTCTGGATGTGTTGATTCACTATCCTGCTGACAAAGCGATCGTCATGATTGAACATTTAGCAAGTTTGGCAGACGATCGACTGATTCTTAGTTTTGCGCCTAAGACGTTTTTGTTGACGATTTTGAAGCGAATCGGTGAGTTTTTTCCGGGGCCAAGTAAGACAACTCGCGCTTATCAACATCGAGAAGCAGAAATTGTCAAAGTACTAGAAAGCTGCGGCTTCCAAATTCAGCGAAATGCGATGACCAGTACGCGCTTTTACTTTTCTCGCATTCTAGAAGCGGTTAGAAAATAGTCAGCAAGCGATCGCACGGAATGGAGTTTTATGGTTACACAAATTGTCAGACTCCATTCCTTGATAAATCGCTAATCCTCTTGGCTATTTCTTCTTTTTTCCTTTTTCTTTTTTGGCTTTTCCGTCCAGTGATCCCTCGATTTTGGCGTTGAATCCGTAGACTTCACGAGTCCCAGCGAAGGGCACTAAATTAATGGTGCGATCGTCTCCTGGCTCAAATCGGACTGCCGTTCCTGCGGGGATGTCTAGCCGCATTCCTCTCGCTTGTTCTCGGTCGAAATCTAGAGCAGAATTGACCTCATAAAAGTGAAAATGTGAGCCAACTTGAATGGGTCGATCGCCTTGATTTGCTACCTTTAATTGAAGGGTTTCTTTGCCTGCGTTGAGTTCGATTTCTCCGTCATCAATCAGCATTTCACCGGGAATCATACGCTGCTCCTAATTAAATCTATTGAATGGGATGATGAACGGTCACTAACTTTGTACCGTCTGGAAACGTGGCTTCGACCTGCACTTCATGAATCATTTCTGAGATGCCATCCATCACATCTTCTTTCGTGAGCAGCGTTGTCCCATAGCTCATCAATTCTGAAACTGTGCGACCGTCTCTTGCGCCCTCTAAAATTGCAGCAGAAATGAAAGCGATCGCCTCTGGATAATTTAACTTTAAGCCTCGATCTTTGCGTCTTTCTGCTAATAGCGCAGCCGTAAAAATCAAAAGCTTATCTTTCTCTTGTGGGGTTAATTGCATATTTATTCCGGTTGGTCACTATCGATAATGGCTTCTAGCTCGATTAAAAGATTGGGAAGATCCTCGATCACGGTGCTCCATACAACATCTAAGTTGATATCAAAATAGGCATGGGTGAGACGATTCCTCATTCCGATTACTTGTGTCCAGGGGATTTGAGGGGTTTCATTTTGGCGTTCTCTAGTGATGCGAGAAGCGGCTTCTCCAATAATTTCAACACATTTTACAAGCGATAACGTCAGCATTCGATTGGTTTCGAGATCATTTCTAGTGTGGCTTTGGGCAAACGCGATCGCTTCTTTAGCCGCTGTTCTCATATGCAATAAGCGAACTGAATCATCAATGAACATACTGAACTAAAGCTAGATCAAGAACTTTTTGCCGAAAATAATGACTCAAGTCTTCAGGCGTTCGCAAATCTACTTTACGACCCAGCATTTCTGTTAGCTCGATCTCCATTCCTGCTAATCGAATCAGTCCAGGAACATGGTTCGATTCAAACTCGACCAAAACATCAATGTCACTACTAACATGAAAGTCATCCCGTAAAACAGAACCAAACAAAGATAACTTTAGAATATGGTGCCGCCTACAAAAATCAGCAATTTTATCTTGAGGAATCTCGATCGGAAGTTTGCGCTTCATTTTAACCTCCGCTAAAGTTGCCAAACTCTGGGAATGCAAACCGGACGATCGCAGTAGAGTCCTCTGAGCGATCGCCAAACTTCTACAAACCACTGTCTTGCCTCCATTGTAGAGTGACCGCGATAGCGACACAGCAAGCCCGACATGAGACGAGTTACCCCTGCAAATTCGGGATTGCCTGTCCACAGCGATCGTGCCTTTTCGATGAATTCTGGCTCGACCGATCGCCCCACTAGCGCCAAACTGCCAATCACGGGGCAATTGTTCAAACCGTGGGGACTGGTGAAGGATTCTTCGCTACCCACAAGCCTCTGACGATCGATCCACAGCGGCCGATCTTCTTGCCAGACTTCGGTGTGCGATCGCCATTCTCCTTCAACGAACTTCTCGCCTCTGGCGCTGCGTCCAAATCGGGTCAGATCCCAGCCTAACCAGCAAGCGCCTGGTGCTAAATCGACGCGCAGATGTTGACGATAAATAGACTGATTGAAGACGATCGTTTCTTGAGGAAGCCATTCTAGACAGGCATCGGCATCTAGTCGAAGGTGCGTCGATTGTTGGGCGGGTTTGCCAGTGGTGCGATAGATTTTGGCGGCGGCGGCTGTGGTGATTAGCGCTCTGGAGGTGGGATGGAGTCGGAGATCACAGGAAAGGCGATCGCCGCCCACAAGTCCGCCTGCGGTATGGAGAATTACGCTGTGACAAACTTCGTCGCCCTCTGGATAAAAGGGGCGCTGTACTTTAAAGGGGGCTTGTCCGAGATTGCGGATTAGCTGAGTGGTGCCCTGGCGGTTGACAAATTCCAGGCAGAGGCGGCCGTGCCAATCGGTTGGGACATCAGTGGAAACAGGATGCGGTTGATTCACAAAATAAAGCGAGCTAACCCACCATTATTAGGCGTTGCTGATTGGAGGGATGAATCTGTGGGAAGTGTCCATCTTTTCGCCCCCTAAATCCCCCAAAATTTGGGGACTTTGAACCTTGGATTTCCCGCCGCTTTGGGGCACACCCCCTGATTTAGCAACGCCCATTATTATTTTGAAAAGATACCACTTTTAGGGAGTTTTGGTAGTTTGTCGGCTCTCATTTTGTAAGTGAGTCCTGAAACTTGCGGTGGGGAGAGTGTCTTTGTGCTTGCTTTAGCCCTGGGCAACTATGGGGAAACTGTCTTCTACAGCCCATGTGAATTGATTAATAACGAATTGGCGTTGCTGATTGGAGGGATCGATCTGTGGGAAGTGTCCGTCTTTTCGCCCCCTAAATCCTCCAAAATTGGGGGACTTTGAACCTTGGGGTTCCCTCTGCTTTGGGACAATTCATCCCCTGATTCAGTAACGCCAACGAATTAAATTTTGCACTTAGTCATTCCATGCATAGGCTTGAAGCCTGCTGTAGTGTCTTTCAGAGGACATCCAAACCCATCAATATTTTTGAGACTGCCAGATCTTGACAGGAACTTTTCAGTGAACTACTGTTATCGGAAGCAAGTCATATTGAAAATAATTGTCAATAAAAGATGAGATTATGAAGGTGTCCGGGATTGGGGCTGAACAGCGAGAAAAAGAAGTCGTCTTGCTAAAGCGATTTATGCGTTTGGGTATGCTACTTCCGATAGTAGAGGTGTCAGACGAGATAAAAGTTATTGCTGAAGAAGATACTCCGCCAGAGCCTCTTACCGAAGTGGATCAAGATGCTAGAGGCAGTGGAGATGGGGCAACTCAGTTTTCACTGTTCGATCCCAATCCGGGAACAGTTGCCAGTGACAAAGTTGTAGTGTTCGTCGAGTCTGATCCCATTGTTGCTCAAGTACCAGAAGTTGCCCAAATACCAGTCCCGCTCTCGACTTCGATCGTAACCCCAGAGGTGACTGATCCGATTCCTACTCCAAGCCCGTCTCCAAAAGCATCTGCTGCACCTTCTTCAAGTTCCTCTACGACCCCGATCGCTTCCAGTTTCGCAGGTCAGCCCAAATAGCTCAATCCATGCAGCAACCAGGAGCGTTTATATTTTGAGCTTGTTTCCGGTTTCATCGTTGTCTAATGCCTTCGACCTTCGGAAGGTGCAAGGAGTTGCGCTTCTAATCATCGGATTGTTGTTTACACTTGTGGTTGCTCTCGCACAGGGAGCCGTTCAACTCAGCCCAACTGAGGTTTGGCAAGCACTGTTACATCAAGGTAATCCAACCTATCAAACTATTATTTGGGACTTGCGGCTACCTCGAATTCTAGCAGCTCTGATTGTTGGTGCTGCCCTGGGAGTGTCTGGGGCATTGCTACAAGGAATGTTGCGAAATGGACTTGCTGATCCGTTTGTGTTGGGCATCTCAGCAGGGGCGGGACTGGTTGCGATCGCATTCATCACATTAGGCGTTTTGCAAGCCTGGATTCCATTAGCCGCTTGGGTTGGTGCCATTATTACCGCCGCTTTAGTTTACCTTCTAGGCTACACAGGTTCAGGCATCTCAACTGAGCGATTAATTCTCGGCGGAGTCGCGTTTAGTTCGCTGTTTGGAGCAGTCCAGGCAACTTTGTTGTTAATGGCAGAAGACGGACGGGTGCAAGCAGCGTTGAACTGGTTAATCGGCAGTTTGAATGGTCGCGGTTGGACAGAAGTGAATTCGGTTGCACCTTACATTGCGATCGCACTCCTGATCGGATGCTCTTTTGGACGATTGATCAATGTGCTGAACTTGGGTGACGAGCTAGCGGTGGGATTAGGCATTTCGGTTAGTCGATCGCGCTTGTCGATCGGAGCCATTGCCACCTTATTAACGGCGAGTGCAGTCAGTATGACCGGATTAATCGGGTTTGTCGGATTAGTTGTGCCGCATGGGGTTCGGCTACTCGTAGGAACCGACTATCGTTGGGTCTTGCCACTATCCGCGATCGCAGGTGCCTGGGTACTCACGTTTGCCGATTTGTTAGCTCGACTGGGAACTGTAGAATTGCCTGTGGGGGCGGTGACTGCACTGCTGGGATCACCGTTGTTTATCTGGTTACTGTATCGCCGTTCTGCTGGAGTCGCACGGTAATGCTAATCAACTTTGATCCTTTTGTCTTAGAAACGCGATCGCTCTCTGGCGGCTACCACGATCAGCGAATTGTTGAAAACATTGAATTAGCACTTCGGGGTGGAGAATGGTTAAGTCTAATTGGTGCCAATGGCTCTGGGAAGTCAACCTTACTGAAATTAATCAGCCGAATTTTACGCCTGCAAGATGGAGTCGTCTTGCTTGATGGTAAATCGATTCATCATCAACCTGCAAAGCTAGTAGCTCAAAAGTTAGCACTCCTACCACAACAGCAAACGATTCCGGATGGGTTGACCGTACATCAGCTTGTGAGCCTGGGCAGAACACCGCATCAATCCTGGTTGCAGTGGGAATTAAGTCGAGAAGATCAACAGAAAGTAGAGATCGCCCTGCTGCAAACTCAGATGGAAAAGTTTCGCGATCGTGCTGTTCAAGATCTCTCTGGAGGTGAACGTCAACGTGCATTTTTAGCAACGGCACTTGCTCAAGACCCTAAAGTATTGCTGCTTGACGAACCAACCACTTATTTAGATATTCGCTATCAACTAGAATTACTCGACCTGTTAAAGCATCTCAACCAAGAACGCAAGCTGTCGATTATCACTGTGTTGCACGAGATCAACTTAGCGGCACGGTATAGCGATCGCTTGGCAATGTTAGATCAAGGACAGATTTGGGCGATCGGGTCTCCAGAAACAACACTAACGCCTGAGAATTTATTGCAAGTATTTGGTGTAGAAGCTGTTGTGATGGAAACGCCAGTAGGAATACAAATCTGTCCGCTGGCTGCTCGCTGAGAACTTGAAATCTTACAGAATTTTGGCCTACCTATCGAACAATGGGCGTTGCTGAATCAGGGGATGAATTGCCCCAAAGGGGAGGGAAACCCAAGGTTCAAAGTCCCCCAGAATGGGGGATTTAGGGGGCGAAAAGATGGACACTTCTCACAGATTCATCCCTCCAATCAGCAACGCCGAACAATGAATATAGCCTGGAACATCGGTTTAACGACAGTTGAAAACCACCTTTAACAGCCCTATCAAGCTTGGACAAAAGAGCGACAACATTTTGTACGTCAAAGATAGCCGTAAAGCAACGTGAATTCGATAGAGTTTTTTCGCTTCGGTCTTTAACGCTTCTGCCCCCCAACTCCCCAAATCTGAGGGGCTTTCGGACAGGATTTCTTGCTCTGAGACTGAGAGCAGAAACACGATCGCGCTCTACTTGAGAGAGTTGTCCGACTCGTTGTTCTAGTAATAAGAAGACCAGCGATCGTTCTTCCTCTTGACGACCTTCCTCTAGAATGCCCTGATAAATGACTGACTCGCGCATGATGTCCTCCCGAAGCACAACAGCTTAATGGTTGGGCAGAGTGCGATCGACAACCCGTTAATACTCTCCTCAAAAATTCGGTATTCCAAAAAATCAAAAATCTGTGTAAGATATTCCGCAGGTGGAGATCACGCCCCGGAAATCTGATTTAGCCGATCAGACCTCCGAGGACTTCCACCTAAGTTACACGAACTAACTTCGGAGGCGTTCATGATTGTACTACGTCTGCTTTGCGATGGGATCTTGAAAGGTTGGAATCAAGATCCTGCATATACTTCACACAACTGGGGAACGTTTGAGCCGTCAGCGTTCCCATCCTCTTTGCACTAAACAGAGAGGACAAAACAACATGGCCGTTAGGAGACACCTTCCTGACTCGGTTTCGTTTAGCTTTGAGTTGCAATGCTCATTAGTGAGACGTTACCAAGTCACCGTTACGTTGGATTTGCAAGACCGTTTGATTTTTGTACCCTCTGGCATTCTCTCGGATGTCAGGAATTGTATTGAAGAGTTTGTTGAACAATTGAGTGAAGTTGCCTCAAATCAACTGGCGTATCTCAAATGGGATGGCACGAGCGATTTGACGACTGAATATCAAGTGATTCGCGTGTTAGCGGGCTATCAAATTCAACGGTCTTTAATGAAGTTCGATATTGTCATGGGGGCTGGTTCACTCATACATTTGGAGGAATTGCACAACAAAAAGACAATTCAACTGTAGGAGATTAGGGAGTTATGTCCACTTGGTCACGGCTCCCTTTAACGTCAGTTCGATGCAATCTTTCGCTACGGTTGATTAATCCGGGCAGCCCCCTAAATCCCCCACGAGTAGTGGACTTTGAAGCAGCATTCTTCTCTTAAAGTCCCCCAAAATTGGGGGGTTGGGGGGCAGAGGCTGTGAACAACGAAGCGAAAAACTCTCATCGAATTCACGTCCCTTTACTTCACCTTGAGATCGAAAATTCAATGTCTAAAATTCCCCCAGAACTGGCAGCTTGGGGGGCAGAAGCGCAAAACATCGCAGCGAAAAAACATTGTCGGACTGACGTTAATTCAGACTTGTTATCGCTGAATCTTTTTCACCTTACCTTCAGTGACCAGCGCTTGATAGATCAAAGCAGCCGCATCCGCACGGGTCGCCCCCCGATCGGGAGTCAATTTATTTCCATCCGGGTAGTCCACCACCAGACCCGACTCAACCGCCGCCGCCACTTTGCTGACTGCCCACTTTGGCACCTCTTGAGCATCTTGATACCTACTGAGAACCTGCACCGGGTCAGACTTGGGTTTGAGATTTAGCCCCGTCACCAGCGCCACCTGTAGCTGTGAGAGCGGAATCGGCTGATCAGGACGAAAAATGCCCCCCGGATAGCCATTCATAAAGCCTGTTTGAATCGACTCGTCGATCGCGCCCTTCGCCCAATAGTCCGCAGGCAAATCTTGAAAGGCTAAAGGCTGCTCCGATTTGGCCCTCTCAAACGCCTTACTGACAATTCCTGCAAATTCTGCCCGTGTCACTGGCTTGTCAGGCTGAAACGTGCCATCAGGAAAGCCTTGCAAAATGCCACGCTGAGTCAGTTCTGCAATATAAGGATTCGCCCAATAAGTCGCTGGCACATCCGAAAACCCCGTAACGCGAGGCGGTGGAGGAGACGCAGGCACCGGAGATGCAGGAGTCACAGCAGAACCAGTCTGAGGAATCGGGACAGGCGCGATCGTAAAGTTTTGATTGGGAGGATCAACCGTGGGCACACCAGGCATCGGACTCGCAGGCGCAACCACAGACGGCTGAATTCCCTCGCGCTCTACGGGAGACGCTGCCACACTGGGAACCGGACTCGCAACAGGAGCAGGACTGCTGAGGAGAGAAGATAGATCAAAGCCTGAATCAGGTTGACCGATCGCCCAGAAAAAAATCGCCCCAATGCTACCAAAGGCAACCAGAATGGCAATCAATTCGTCGGGTTCGAGTCTTCTACGAGAGGGGGGCGGTTCTGGGGAAGAAGTCATTTTGTTACACGGGGAATAAAAATTTCTTCTCCCAAATCCTAAAGCAAATTGCTCAATAGGGATAGTCTTTTAGCCCTAACTTGAGAGAGATTTTTGTGAATCTAATACCAAATTGAAAATAAGCTGTAACAGATCAACCAAGCAGGCTGAGTCAAAGTCCCTCAGAATGGGGGGATGTAGGGGGCGAGAATCTGTAGCAAGTAACCGTTGATTTGATATGAGAACGCTCGACCTTCAACCTCTGTTCAAAAATGGTGAATCAAACAAAATCGGCGTGTTGAATTGACAGTTATTCTTTCGATAAGTTTAGACTCGCTGTTTTGTAGAGAGCCTCTAGCGTTGTTCCATCTTGGGGATATTCAGCGACACCAATGCTGTAAGTAATATTAAATAAATTGCTATCGAGACTTGCATTTTCTAGTTGTTGAAGCGATCGCACCATATCCTTTAACCATTTCACCCCGTCGCTGTGAGTAATGCCATAGATGCCAATAATGAATTCTGCGCCATCCCAGCGAGAGACAACTTCTTGATGACGAAACGTTTGTTGTAATAAACGAGCAATTTGAGAAAGAAGTCGATCGCCCAGTGCATGTCCATACTGTTGATGAATCAACTTCAAATCATTGAGTTCTAATATCCCAAAACAGAAGGGCTGCTGAAACCGATCGCATCGATTGAGTAAGTGATGGATTTCCTGAGTCGATCGCCAGCGATTAGACAGCCCAGTGAGCGCATCAAGGTCGGTTTGTTTGCGGAGTAGGCGAGTTCGTTCGAGTCGATTGAGAATGCGCGTCATTAACTCTGGCGCAACGACAGGCTTACCAATATAGTCGTCTGCCCCGACTGCAAACACCTGTTGAATGGTTGTTGGATCTTTTTGTCCCGTGAGAAATAGAATCGGCAACCAATCCCAAAGCGGATCATTTCGCAACTGCTGACACAACTCAATTCCGTTCATACCGGGCATTTGCACATCTAATATTAGAAGATCAGGTTGCATGGTCTGTAACTTGTCCCAAAATTTAAGCGAATCATTCAGCGTCGTCACCTGCAAGCCCCACGGTTCTAAAAGGGCCCGCAGCAAGCGCAAGAAAAGGGGGTCGTCATCCACAATCAAAATTTTGGCTTCGGACGATCGCGCCACGCCTTGATCGATCGCTTCCAGCAACAAATTAGGTGAAATCTGTTTTGACAAAAATCCCTGTCCCCCATAGCGAGCGATCGTGCCTCGATCCACCGCCGCGTCACCCACAAACACCAGCACAGGTAAAGGAGGCATTTGCGACAGATCTTTGAGTAAATCTAATGCCGCTTGCTCGTTTGATAAATCCAATAGCACCAGATCTGGACAGACCCGCCGAATGGCATCTTTTGTAGAGGAATGATCAGATACGATCGTCTGCAAATGGTGCGCCGGAATCTCAGTAACAAGTCGATTTAGAAACGCCTGATCATCACTCACCAAGAGCGATCGCAGCGGTTCTGATTTTTTCGCTCCCTTCGTTTTTGTAGAGATTGGAGAATGAGCGCGCTCGATTGCTTGACGTAACGCAAATACTTTTTCCCAGACGGTATAAGCCTGGATTTGGCTCAAAGACTTTTGCCGAAACTGTTGTTCAAGTTGTTGAGCGATCGCGGCTTCTTGTGATAAGCCCAGCATTCCCAGAGCGCCAATCAAGCGATGACATTCCTGTTCTGCTGTTTGTTGTAGCTCTGATTCTAGTGAGTGTTGTAATAAATTTTGGGCAGCTTGTTCTAATACAATCATGCGGTCTATGAGTTGAAGTCGATCGCTCTGCCACTGATCCGTTTCGATTAGAGACTCTGCAACGTGATCGACGGGTTGATTGTCTGCTTGCGAATCTTTGGCATCGCCCGATACTTTCGCAAATGCCGCATTGAGCCGATAGCCCAGCCCATAAGCTGTTTCAATCAAGTCCGCTGCGCCTGCTGCTTTTAGCTTTTGTCGGAGTCGTTTGATATGTGCTCTGACGGTTTCTTCTCCGGGCATGTCATCAGCGATCGACCAAAGCTGATTGAGAATCGCGCTGTGACTAAAAACGCGCTGCTGATTGCGTAAGAATAACTCTAAAAGTGCATATTCTTTACGCGAAAGAGTGAGCGGTGCCCCAGCATAGGTGACTTCACAATTGATTGGATTCAAACACAACTGTCCCCACTCCAACAGCGGAGACGCGATCGTAGTGCTTCGTCTCAACAAGGCTCGAATTCGCGCTTCTAACTCCTGCAAAACGACGGGCTTGACGACATAATCATCTGCTCCGGCATCCAATCCCAAAATTTTGTCAGTACTTGTCCCTTTTGCAGTCAACAATAATACTAAAACCTGATTGCCCTTCGCTCTGAGCCGACGACAAAAACTAAGGCCATCCAGGTTAGGCAACTGCACATCCAGGACAATCAAATCATAGTCAAGCGATTCGACAAACGCCCAACCCTGCTCACCATCAGCAGCCACATCCACGCTATAGTGCTGCTCAATTAGGGAAGCTTTGAGGCGATCGCACAGGAGTCGATCGTCTTCTACCAGAAGAATTTTCATAAATTAACTTTATCAAATCTTTAAAGGGAAATATATTGTGTAAGACTGTAATTTACAACTTCAGGCAGATGTTTTTCTCTTTACAGCATGAATTGTTACGTCAAATTAGCGTAGTTTTACTGTGCTTTTTTGATACGCTTAACTCTAACTGAGGCGAGTTTTTTTATCTGGTTGACTTATTATTTTTGAGTGCCCGCTATGTCTTTTTCTAACGGCGACCCCCTTCTAGTTTTGGTGATTGATGACGATCTTTTTACACGACTTCAGTTACGAAAGTTGCTTGAGCAGGAAAATTATCAAGTTGTAGAAGCAGACAGTGGGCAACAAGGTCTTCATCTCTATCGCCAACTCAAACCTGATCTAGTCTTGCTAGACGCGCTGATGAGTGAGATGGATGGCTTTACCTGCTGTGCCAAACTTCACGCTTTAGACCATCGTGCGCCAATTTTGATGATCACTGGATTAGACGATCAGATCTCAGTCGATCGCGCTTTTGAGGTAGGAGCCAGCGATTATGTGACAAAGCCAATTCATTGGGCAGTCTTGCGGCAGCGGTTACGATGCTTAACTCAGCAAA
Organism: Phormidesmis sp. 146-12; assembly: GCF_052939495.1. Classification (NCBI taxonomy): domain Bacteria; kingdom Bacillati; phylum Cyanobacteriota; class Cyanophyceae; order Leptolyngbyales; family Leptolyngbyaceae; genus Phormidesmis; species Phormidesmis sp. 146-12. The sequence goes on from NZ_JBJPHS010000054.1 coordinate 30,307, forward strand.
CCCGTCTGCATCAACAGCTAGAAGCCACCAATCGAGTATTACAGGATCTTGTCTGGCGTGACGATCTGACCCAATTAGCGAACCGTCGATGCTTTGATCTTCATCTCAAGCAGGAATGGAAGCGATCGGCCCGAGAACCGTTTCCGCTCTCTCTGATTTTGTTGGATGTCGATTACTTTAAGGCGTTTAACGACACCTATGGGCATCAAGCGGGCGATCGCTGTTTGCGGCAAGTGGCTCAGGTTTTGCGATCGGCAGGAAAGCGCTCTACCGATCTGATGGCTCGCTATGGAGGAGAAGAGTTTGCGATCGTGCTGGCTAACACGCCGATCAGCGGAGTCACCGATCTTGCTAACCACATTTGCTCTCAAATCAAAGCGCTGAAGATTTTGCATCAAGCGTCTCAGGTTTGTCCTTATGTGACCGTTAGCTTAGGCGTTGCGACAATGATTCCTACCGCTCAAACCATGCCGACAACTTTGATCGAGGTGGCAGACAGAGCGCTATATCAAGCCAAGAGACAGGGGCGCGATCGCGTTGTTATTTCAGAAGCAACGTTACAGATTGCGTGAGGCTCGGTTTTGAATTTAATGTGAATTCGAGTAAGTTTTTTGGCTTCGCTGTTCCGCTCTTGTTGTCAAACCTGCTATTCAACAAAGCCGATTAGTTTAACTTTGGGTTGGGGTAAGTGCTGAAATTGGGCTGCCATTGCTTCGATTTCTTGGAGTTGTCCCAGGGCTAAACCACAGGGTCGGCCGTATTTTGCTTCGACACGATCGCTAGCAATTCTCAAAGCAGTGCGCGATCGCGTGATGAAATCTTCTAAGTCATATTCGCTGCCGGGGGTGAAGTATTCTTTGACAATCAGTGAGGGCGAATAGCAGATTTCTTGGGAGCCGTCGGGCAGTTCGATTTGAAAGCGGATTTCTGGCATGGTTAGCAAACCGTCGGTTGAGGAGAACAAAGCTGTAGTGACTGATTGTAGTGGGCAACATGTTGTTTTGCAGAAGCTTCCCAGGTGTAGCGATCGCAGACCGTTCGACTTTGTTGTACTAATGACTTTGAGATTTCGGGGTGGATCACTGTTTTCATGGCTTGCGCGATCGCTGTAGAGGAATGGGGATCGATTAAGATTGCCTGATCGCACGAGAGAAATTCGGTAAATGGAGGCTGATTGGCCGTGATGATCGGAATGCCAGAGGCGATCGCTTCCATGACTACCAATCCCCAACCTTCTTTGACCGACGGAAACACAAAAGCGTCAGCCAGTCGATACAGGGCCGGTAATTCTACGTCTGAAATTACGCCGGGGAAAATCAGTGCGTCAGCCACATTTGCCAATTCTGCCAGCTCAAAGAACTCGTCGCGATAGTCTTGATAATCAAATAGCGTGGCTCCCCCTGCCACAATTAATTGAGCGTTGGGATGAGAAGCCAAGACTTCGATGAATGCGTTGAGAAGAGCGATCGAGTTTTTGCGAGGTTCGATGCCGCCAACGGTTAGATAAATAGGATTGCCTCGTAAGTTTAATCGCTGTCTTAATGCAAAATCAGTACGATTGGGAATGGGAGAGAAACGATTTTGATCAACTCCATTCATTACTCTAAGCGCCTTAATTTGGTAAGTTTGCTCAAGTGCAATTTGCCAGCGATGACTGACACAAAAACACAGATCAGCATCGCGAATCGATCGATCTTGACAACGCTGTAGATAGGCACTTTCGTAATCCTCAATATGATGAACAGTACGAATAAAATGAGGGATCTTTCCGAGCGATCTTAAAATTGATAACGCATTCGCACTAATACAATCTTGAGCATGGTAAAAATCGTAAACTTGATCTGAAGCGAATAGATAATTTACAAATTCTTGAATGCGCTGATGAATCAAATCATCAATGTTGTCAGGAGCAGGTTGAGCAGGAACTAATTTAACCTCACAGGCGAGGGAGCGATCGAATCCCAACCCATCCTTATCCAATGCATACACACAAACGTAATGTCCCTGTGAATGCAGCGCTTCTGCCAGCTCCAACGTATGAATGACGCTACCTCGTGGCTTTGTCGAATAGGTGAGTAACGCAATTCGCAATTTCTGAGTCATGATAACCTCTCATTCCTGTTCACTTTTATTGTCTTGTAGAGAATCCAGTCAGGCTTTCTTTAGCTAAGTCCCAAAACAGAACGGATTGATTACTCGATCGCAACACTAAATGATGAGTCGGCTCGATTTCTCCGATCACTTCACAGACCAAATCTTGCTGACGAAACTGCGCCTGCACTGCCTCCACGTTCTCTGGTCGAACACTCAACAAAAACCCATAGCTCGGAAAACAAACCAGCCAATCTTCTAGCGACAACTCAGCCGGATGGGGAATCGCATCCAAATCGAGCACCGCCCCACAGCCCGACGTTTCTAGCAGCATTAACAGCGTGCCAACAATGCCGCCCATGCTAATATCTTTTCCGGCATCACACAGATCTGACTCTGCCAAAAACGGCAAAATTTCATACTCTCGCCGCAACTGCATTGGATCAGCTTTAGTTGCCGCATTCCAAAAGGGATATCGAGCATGAGACTGACCCCGAAAATTAGTCGCCATTAACAACCGATCGCCCGATCGCGCCCCAAAACTCGTGATCAACCGATTCGCTCGCCCCATAATCGCCACAGACAACGCATCATAAGAACTGTGAGCATTGGTATGTCCGCCGACGATCGGCACACTGTACGCCTGAGACGCGGCCTTCATTCCCTCAATTAAAGGCACACTCAGCGCAGTAGACTGGCTCCAAATTGCATCAACAATGGCGATCGGTCGTCCTCCCATTGCGTAAATGTCGCTCACATTCACCATCACAGCACTCCAGCCTGCAAACCAGGGTTCGGTTTCGACGAGGGACGGTAAGATTCCCTCAGCCGCCAGCAGTAGGTAGCTTGTCCCATCCAAGATGGCGGCGCAGTCATCTCCCAACAGCACTTTTGAGGAGGATTGGGCGTGAGCGAGTTGGCAAGAAACGGCTTGAATGTCCTGCTTGTGTAGAATGCCGATCGACTTCTGTAACCGTTTGACCAGATCGATTAACATTACGACGCTTCCTGAGACAGGGCGGGACGCAGATCAGAAGTGGGCGGGTAGTAGCTCAAATCAGCTTCCATCAAGTGATGCGGCAGTCCGCAGACGGTGATTTCTTCTAGAGAATTCCAGTGCAGTCGTTGAAAAAATCGCACGTTTTGTAGCTGTACCGTTGCCAAAAATTTCTCACAGCCCCAGGTGTTGGCCGTTGTCACCGCTTTGTGGATCAAGCCTTTACCAATCCGACCCACGCGCCGATGATCTGGATGAACGCCTAACCGACCGCCATACCAGAGTCGAGGTTCTGGCTCATAAATACGAACGATACCGAGAATGGACGATGTAGAGCTTTGAGATAGCGCAATGATAGGGTGAGCGATCGTATCAATCTCATCCACGTCACTTTCAGAGAATAAGGATTGCTCTGCTACGAAGATTGCATGACGCAAGGCAAAATAAGCAGAAACTTCAGACGGTGTGATTGCGAGTTTGAATAAATAAGACATTGCTAGAAAAACTGCTGGAATTAAGATTCAAAAACCGATAAGGCAGAACAGGCCCCACATTTCCCACAGCCTGCTTTAATTGATTTTGAGGACATTCCAGCCCGATCGAGCATTCCACCAACTTGCTGATAGAGACTGTACATAAACTCACTGCTAGGAGGCGCATGAGTCGCGAGAGGCGTTCCGCTAATAGGCACAAACGGCACCACAAAGGGATAAACACCGATCGCAATCAGTCGATCGCAAGCCTGTAAAAGCGTCGGCAAATCGTCCCCCAAACCTGCTAACAAATAAGTGCTGACCTGTCCCCAACCAAAAACGCGAACGGCCGCCTCAAACGCCTCAAAGTAGTAATCAATCGGCACCGTTGCTTTACCAGGCATAATCCGCGATCGTACCTCTGCACCGACTGCCTCCAAATGCATTCCCAAACTGTCTACGCCTGCGTCCCTCAGTCGCTCAAACCAGACAAAATCATCCGGAGGTTCACACTGAGCCTGCATGGGTAAATGAACCCGATTTTTGATCGCTCTGGCACATTCAGTTAGGTAGGCGGCTCCTCGATCGCTCGTGTTGGGCGTTCCTGTGGTCATCACCATGTGTTGAATGCCATCGAGTCGAACGGCGGCTTCTGCGACTTCTGCGAGTTGAGCGGGAGATTTGCGAGCGATCGTGCGATCGGCTGACAACGATTGACCAATGGCGCAAAACTGACAGGAAGTGGTGACATCGCCATAGCGTATACAGGTTTGCAAAACGGTGGTTGCCAATACGTCTCGGCTGTGCAGCAACGCGATCTTCCAGTAGGGAATGCCATCTGCGGTTGTCAAGCTATAAAACTTGGGCTGAGAAGGAAAATTAATCGCTGCGATCGCGGCTCCATCCAATTCCAATATGGTTTGCTTGGTGGACGCATCAAATCGTGCGCTGTAGGGTGATTGAGCCGCCGCACTGGTGAAGACGGGAACCATCACGGTTGTATTGTCGATCGCGATCGCTTTGTGATCCGAGGGCCCTGCGCCGCCTTTGCGTCCAGACGCTCCCATTCCATGCTCGATCAGGTTTAATCCCTGTGATTGAAGATTGGTAATTAGCTGTTGTTTATCCATTCACTTTATTGATCAAGAATGATGGAATGATCAGAGTTCAGACGTTCTTCTAGCATTTCTAATCCGGTTAGATTGAAATCAGAATTTACGCGAAAATCTGTTCTAGAATCTATTTCAACCGACGTTCTTAATTCTGTGTTGACTTGTAGTTGAAGTAGGTCAGGACGCGCATAGTGACCCACGGAATCCATCATGCGTTTGCGTTTTGTGATGAGAGAAAAATCGAGGTCAGCGATCGCCATGCCTTCTCCCTCGACGATCGGCGGACAAAGATGCACACCTTCAGGGCTAATGATTGCTGTATTGCAGCCCCCACTCAGCACTTTTTGCAGCTTTTCATCTGGGGTAACTTGGGCGATTTGCTCTGGAGACAGCCAGCCTGTCGAGTTGATTACAAAACACCCCGCTTCTAATGCATGATGGCGAATCGTCACCTCAATCTGGTCTGCAAAAATCTGCCCCACCATTGACCCTGGAAACTGAGCGCAATGAATTTGCTCATGTTGAGCCATCAGCGCAAATCGAGCCAGCGGATTGTAATGTTCCCAGCAGGCCAGGGCACCGAGTTTACCGATCGCACTTTGCACCACTTTTAGCCCTGATCCGTCTCCCTGCCCCCAGACCATCCGCTCGTGATAGGTGGGCGTAATTTTGCGGCGTTTGAGCAACAAAGAACCATCCGCATCAAAAATCAATTGTGTGTTGTAGAGCGATCCGTTATCTCGTTCAGTTACACCCAAAACGACAACCATCTGATGCGATCGCGCCGCCCGACTTACCGCCTCCGTTGTCACACTCGGAACTTCTACCGCTTCTTGATAAAGCCGCATGTGTTCTTTGCCCATCAAAACCGGAGGCTGAACGAAGGAAAAGTAAGGATAGTAAGGAACAACCGTTTCGGGAAAAACAATCAACTGTACGCCCTGTTTGGCGGCATCGTCGATCGCATTCAATACCTTCTCGATCGTTCCTTCTCGACTAAACAACACAGGACTGATCTGCACCGCCGCCGCTCGGACAATGGGTAACATATTCACGCCTCATTAACGTCTCGATCGGGTTTCTCGTGTCGTCTAGCGCTTCTGCCCCCCAACCCCCCTTATTGGGCGACTTTAAGACAAGAATTTTGGTTCAAAGTGGTCAGCAGGAACTAGATTCAAAGTCCTCTACTCGTGAGAAATTTAGGGGGCACCCGAATCTGAAACCAAGTGAAGATTTTCGGTGGAGATTTTCGACCAAGCTTGAGGTTTTTACAGTGTCCAGGTGTCCAAAATAAACGCGCCATCTTTGCGATGCAACAACACCAGATCCAAGACATCAAGCGGACTAATTGGACGAATCCCCTCAATCAATGAAGGTTCACCGTGACCATAGAGTGCTTGCAAAGCAAAGCGACAGGCGTAGACTTTGCCACCTTCAGACATGAACTTGCTGAGTTGATTGTTGAAGTTTTGGTGTCCCGGAAACGCTTCGTCGCCAATCTTGGGAAAGCCACGCTGTACGCCCAAAGTCACCCCCGGACCGTATAGCAAAATCGACGTTTCAAACCCTTTACGCAGTAGACGAGTCGCTTGCAGCAGATTGACAAATCCGATCGACCCCTCAAATGCCACTGTGTGAAAGGTCACTAACGCCTTCTCGCCCGGTTCTGCTTTGACATCTGGAAAAACTTTCTCCTCGTAGTCGACAAAGAAATCACCCGCTTGATGGGCAGGAGTCGTTACTTCAGGCATATTCCCTCATCTCTAACAAACTGATTGTGATGCAAGATTAATGGCTGATTCAAACAAAACTTTGTATCTGGGAATACGAAAAAATTAGGTCTAACGATATGACCAGGAATGGAAAGAATAATCGTCAGAACGATCGCAATCCTTCTCAGATAACCTGTCTAAATCAATAGGTGAGCTGCCATTCAGTCATCACGACTACGAACCGATCAGAAATTCGTTCACGACACTCCACGTACTCGGATCGGAAACTCTCTGTCTAGTGACAATGCGATCGGCGAGATAGTTAGCGTCTCGATCGATGCCCGAAAATCGAGCCGAACCCCAGGTATACAGCCACGGCAATCCCAAAAAAAACAGTCCTCGAATGCTAGTTACGCCTCGCTCATGTCCCGGATAACCCTTGCCATCAAAGACCGGAACTTCAATCCAGCTAAAGTCTGTTTGATAGCCTGTACACCAGACCACCGCTCCAATATTAGCTTGTTTGCAATTGAGGGTTAAATCTTCTATTTGAGGCTGCCAAACGGGTGTGTAAGGAGGATCTATAGGTGCCTGAATTTGCTGCTTTTCAATAAAGCCATCAATTGATTGTTTAATGCTTTCTGCAACTGCATCAGCTTGATCTAAATTGTGTTGTAAGTCAGACCAAAACTCTAGTTGTCCTTGATGAATTGTTTTTAACCGTCCATGTAGCTGCATTCCTTCTAAAGCAAACTGTCTAAGATCAATTTCACGTCCACCATCGCGCCCGGTGACATAGTGGTTGGCTTTTGTTCTCACCTTTTCTTTTTGAGGATGGTCGGCGATCGACAAGTCATAGTAACCCATCGCATCTAACCATTCGACCACATCTTTTCCTCGATATCGACGCGGCGATCGGGGCGCACCTCCGACACACAAATGCACTTGTTTACCTGCTAAATGCAAGTCTTCGGCAATTTGACAGCCTGACTGTCCGGTGCCCACGATGAGAATGGCTTTGTCAGGTAAAGACTCCGGATTTTTGTAAGTAGATGAATGAATTTGTACAATGTCTTGAGGCAGCCGTTCGGCAATTTTTGGCACTTTAGGAATATGGTAGCTGCCTGCTGCAATAACCACTTGATCTGCGGTAAAGTCTCCGATCGTCGTCGTCAATTCAAAATGAGCCTCACTTTGCCAAATTTTGGAGACCATCACTCCCTCTTTGACAGGGGGATTAAAGAATGCCGCATAACTTTCTAGATATTGAACAATCTGATCCTTTTGCATAAACCCATCGGGATCGTCGCCTGCGTAAGGATAGCCCGGAAGCTTGCATTGCCAATTGGGAGTCACGAGACAAAACGCATCCCAACGGCGCGATCGCCACTCATGTCCAATCTGATTTTTCTCAAAGACAAGATGATCAACGCCTCGCTCCTTTAGGCAATAGCTCATTGACAATCCCGCCTGACCCCCGCCGACAACCAGTACAGAATAGTGCGTTTTCATGGGCAAATTTGGATATCGGTGCTGCCAGAGTACGCGCTGATGAAGCGAGAGGTTTGTATTTCCGACTACGAAAGTTTCAAGTCTGATACTATGGGCAGGACTTACGATCGAACGCTAGAGAATTTTGGAGAAGTGCGATCGTCCCTCATCTAAATCGATAGGTCACAGAACGTGCAGAACGCTGCTAATTTTGCCACGATCAGATTACAGCAGTCCGTCCAGAACAAAGTGAAAGATGTTGACACCCCAAAACCAATAGAAGTATTTTTTTCATCCCTCATCCCTCATCCCTCATCCCTCCTTTAGGTTTATATGTCCAAAGAATTTACCGTCGGTGACAAAGTTCGCGTCCTGATCTTGCCGTCTTTTGTAAAAACAGCCGACCCGATGCCGATGCTGCGTCCTCCAAATGTGATTGCTTTAGGTGAAGAAGGAATTGTAGTCGATCGTCGTCCTGGTAACTATTGGGCGGTGCGGTTTGCTAGAGGCACTTATCTACTCGACAGCCAATACCTGGAAGGCTGCTAAGGCTCATGGATTTAATAAACTGGGTGAATTAATTTGCAGCTATGAGAACAAAATCTGCACAAGCTAAAACGCTGTATCCAGATTCTCCCTTCTTCGGTTTAACTGAGCCGTTCACTGATATGAAACACCTTTGATCGATACGCCTTCACCTGCAAATCGATCCCTGTAATCGCCGTTCCGACAACCACCGAAAATGCTCCTAGCTCGATCGCTTTCCTGGCCATCTCAGCCGACGCAATCCCCCCCTCACAGATAATCGGAACGTCTAACTCTTTAACCATCTGCTCCAATAAATCAAACCCTGGAGGCGTTAGATGTTTCGTCTGGGATGTGTAGCCATAGAGCGTCGTCCCCACCATATCGGCACCTGCTTTGACGGCAGCGATCGCCGCCTCCAGACTATCCACATCCGCCATCACGGGTTTCTCTAATTCGCTGTGAATGCGTTGAATCAGTTCTGTAATGGTTTCACCATCTGGACGATCGCGCAATGTGGCATCGATCGCGATCACATCGGCACCCGCTTGAGCGATCGCTTGGGCATGGTCAAACTGAGGCGTGATATAAACTTCAAATCCTGGAATTACCTGCTTCCACAATCCAATAATCGGACGGGAGACACGCTGCCTGACTGCTGCAACGTGAGCCGGAGTATCGATTCGCACCCCAGCCGCTCCTTGATTAACCGAAGCTTGCGCCATTGCTGCAATCACGATCGGTTCATGCATCGGCGAGTCTGCTGGAGCCTGACAAGAAATCACTAATCCGCCCAGGCTGTGAATTACACTAGAAAAATTACTCATAAAATTTATTCAGGGTCGATCGAAAGCATGATAGCAACAGAGCGACCTAGAATGGGCAGCGCCCCCTTGCGGTTAGCTCAAAGAGATCGTCTTCTCAAAAGTCAGTCACAAGTGAGTCATTCATCTCAGTCTGTTATTTGAAAAGAACGATAGGGAATTTTATGGGGGTGCCGTTGTAGTCTGATCAAGGGTCTCATCTACCAGCCTTTTTGCCAACCCCGGTCAAACCAGGCTCACCTCTCTCTAGCGCCAGCCGTCCCAAAAACCTTGTAAGCAATGAAGCTAATCTTTCTCGGATCAGGGTCTGCCTTCACCATTGGAGCAGACAACTATCAGTCAAACATGCTCCTGGTAGATGAGCGCAACAACAAACTTTTAATCGATTGTGGTTCAGATATTCGATTTTCTCTTCATGCTTTAGCCTATTCTCATCAAGATATTACAGACATTTATATTAGTCATTTGCACGGCGATCATGTTGGCGGATTAGAGTACGTCGGCTTTAGTACCAAATTTGATGCGCGGTGTCCCACGCCTAGACTTTATCTCAGCGAAGAACTGGCTGATGATCTCTGGGAACACACATTATCAGGAGGAATGCGATCGATTCAAGGAGATACGGCGACCTTAGACACTTATTTTGATGTGCAGAAAGTGCAGTCGAGCAGCTATTTCTTTTGGGAGAAAACGCGCTTTGATCTGGTGCCAACAATTCATATTCGAGGCAAAAAGACGATCGTTCCTAGCTATGGTTTGTTTTTTGAGGTCGATCGCACTAAAGTTTTTCTGACTACAGATTCTCAGTTTTGTCCTGATGTGATTGGTGATTATCTTGATCAAGCTGACATCATCTTTCACGATTGCGAAACGTCTCCCTTCAAGAGTACTGTTCACGCCCATTACGAAGATTTGGTTACTTTGCCAACAGCGATTAAACACAAAATGTGGCTCTATCATTATCAGCGTGGCAAACTGCCTAACGCTCAAAAAGATGGGTTTTGTGGATTTGTCAAACGGGGTCAGGTTTTTGATTTTGCCCGTCTCGAAACGCTGCGTGGTCGCCAAAAAATGATGTCACTGCTGCCTCAAGGACGACTTAAATAACACTCAGGCGATCGCACCCCAAACATCCATCGTCTAACTCACATTACCAGGTCGGATCTGAGAATAAATTGATGGTGAGGCTCGGTCGTCCGGGAGGCACTGATGAGATACAGCTACAAACGGTTTCTTCGTCATCGATCTCGACTTCACAGGCGTGACAAGACCCCATCAAGCACCCCGTCGGAATTGAAATGCCAGCCCGTTCGGCCACTTTGAGCAAAGGTTCACCTGGCTCGGCGGCGATCGTCACATCATCAGGTAAAAATCGGATGCTAACGCTCATGGCAAAATCTAAAAAATATCTAAACGAAGTTAAGTTTTTTGAGGATCAGCCCTTAGTGTATAAGACAAGGACAAACGGGTACGTTGCACCGAAAGGGTTAGGGACTAGAGCGCACTTCACTGAGTTGGGGTTGCGCTTGTTTTTTGGATGGGAGAAGATTTTAGATGTCGGACTCAATTAAGAAGTCTACTGTTTAACGTCCTAACGTCCACTATCTAACACCAATTTTTTGTGAAGTTGCATAGATGAGATTCCCCTGTCCCTCAAGAAAAAGGAACCGGATTCTTTTATTTTCTACTCTTTTTAAGGGGGGGGTAGGGAGATCAAAAGACGTGAAACTTTAGAGAGAATTGGTTTAACGCCCAATGTCTAACGTCCAGCCTTCTACGATAACACTGGCTTTAAGTCGAGATGAGGCTCGATCGCATCTGCAAGTTGATCTAGCATGAGTTCTCTTTGTTCTCGATAGTTGGCGACTCCTGTCGGCAGTGAGCCTAATCCGCGTTGTTGACGAAGCCGATTGAGCCAGGCACGTCGCCACGGCCCGTTGTCGAAAATGCCGTGCAGGTAGGTGCCCCAAACTGATTGCGATTCATCTACCAGACCCAAATTCTGATCGTCAAAGAGAAACTGAGTCCCTTCTGGCTCGATTAGCCGCGTCCGTCCCTGGTGAATTTCGTAGCCCGAAACGGGTAGCCCTTCCTGCGGAAAGTTAGAAGTGACATTGCGCTGACGGGCGACTTTTTGACCTGCAATTACGGTCTTGAGTGGCAATAGCCCCAATCCTCGATAACGACCTTCCTGCCCTTCAATGCCTTCAGGGTCGGCGAGAATTTTGCCCATCATTTGATAGCCGCCACAGATGCCGAGAATGGTTCCTCCGGCGGCGACGTAGTTTTGGATTTCTTCGGTCATGCCTGCTTTGTGTAGTGCAATCAGATCCGCGATCGTCGTCTTTGAGCCTGGAATAATCACCGCGTCTGGGTGACCCAGCCCTTGCTTGGGGTGAATATATTTCACATTAACGGTCGGTTCAGCTTCGAGCGGATCAAAGTCAGTAAAGTTAGAGATGCGCGGCAGCCGAATCACCCCGATCGTAATTTCTCCTTTGGTGTTGGCTTGACGATCAAGCAAGCTCAGTGAATCTTCTGCCGGAAACGCATTTTCGAGCCAGGGAATCACACCCACGACTGGAATACCCGTGCGTTCTTGGAGCCAATCAATTCCAGACTGAAGCAGCGATCGCTGTCCCCGAAACTTATTGATCACGATGCCTTTGATTAGCGATCGTTCGTCCGGATCAAGCAATTCTAAAGTGCCGACGACGTGTGCGAAAGCCCCACCGCGATCAATGTCTACGACCAACAACGTTGGCGCGTTCAAGTGTTTAGCGACCCTCATATTAGTTAGATCGCGATGCTTGAGATTGATTTCTGCCGGACTGCCTGCCCCTTCGCAAATCACTAAATCAAATTCTTCGCCCAGTCGCCGGAGGGATTCTTCGATCGCCTGCCATCCCGCCTCAAAAAACTGTTCGTAATATTCAGCCGCTCCCACTTTACCAATGACCCTGCCCTTCAAAATCACCTGCGAAGTCATGTCTCCTTGGGGCTTGAGCAAAATTGGATTCATCTCGACCCAGGGCACCACGCCCGCAGCCCACGCCTGCACTGCTTGTGCATAGCCAATCTCGCCCCCATTTGCCGTCACGTAGGAATTGAGTGCCATGTTTTGCCCTTTAAAGGGAGCCACTCGCCACCCGCGCCGCGCCAAAATTCGACAAAGCGCCGCCGTAATCATCGACTTTCCTGCGTGGGAAGTTGTCCCGACGACCATAATTGATTTCATTGAGAACCTCTGAGACGGGGGGAGAGAAGGGATGAGGGATGAGGGATGAGGGAGGAAAGGGGAAGGATTAGTTGGAGTTCAGATTGCTTGACTTGAATCTCAACACCAGAGACTACAAAAACATTTCATCCCTCCTCCCTCCTCCTTAGTTAAAAGGGTACGCGGAGCCAACGACTGACTGCATTGTAGAAGCGATCGCTCAAACTGGGCTGAAGATTTGCGCCGCCAGCGGTTTGCCAGTGGTTGACGAGTTGCCGACCGAGGGGAGTCAGCCGAAAACTATCGGTTAAGCCCTGGCCGTCTACCTCTCTTCGTAGCAGACCCACCTGAATCAGCCAAAGAAGCTCGCTTTCGGCGATCAGTTCGGTGAGGGGGCGTTTGGTGTATTGCTGTTGTAGTCCGCTCGTGCCTGTGATCGTGGGCAGTGAAATGCTGTGGGTCATCATCGAAGCGTACAATTTGAGCCGAAATGGGGCACATCGGACGGCACGATCGGCACGGTCAAGCGTGCTTTGAGGATAGTCAATAGAGGACGAAGGAGTGAATGTCATGACGCAATTCGCACTAGGAGCCAGAAAAGTTTGAATCGAGATGATTAGCTGATCTCAATCTATCTTAGTCATCTTCATCAACACTGTCACATCGGGGGATGCGTAAAGCGCGATCGTAAGCTATCAAATTCATCAGATCATATTCGTTATGAGTACAGTTAAGGGATTGTATTTCTAAAGTGTGATGGATCAGAAGGTGGCGATCGTGACGGGCAGCAGTCGTGGGATTGGGGCAGGATGTGCGCGGGAGTTGGCAAAGCAAGGCTATCGAGTTTCGCTAATGGCCCGATCAATGGGCGTTCTCGACTTGGCCGAGGAGTTGGGCGGAGTGGGGACTCAGGGATCGATTGCTAACCTTGAAGATTTGCAGCGATTGGTAAAATCAACGTTGACTCAGTTTGGTCGAATTGATGCCGTTGTCAACAGTTTTGGCGATCCGTCTCGACCTGACTTGCTCTCGATTTCGGATGAACTGTGGCTCGAAAATTTTGAGATGTTGTTTCTTAGCGTGGTGCGGTTGGCAAGATTGGTGACCAAGAAAATGGGATACAAGCCTCGCACTTTTAGGGCGACTTTGGTATGCTTGTTCTAGTCCACAACACAGGCAGAGGCTCGCGCCTTGAGCGGAGGAACCTGTCTCGCAAGGGGTGGTAATGCCTGAGAAAGTTTTGGCTCCTAGGGAGCAGCAAGAATTTTCTCTATCGATACAGCGGTGGGGCGCATCGCAGTGAATTTTGGTGAGGGTAAAGTCGCAGGACTCCCGATGATCCAAGAATCCCCGAACTTCAGGACGGGGAGTCGTCAAAGAACCGATGCAACAAATTGGAGGTGGTGTGATTGTCAACATCTCTGCCTGCGATTCTCAAGAACCAAACCTGGCTACTCCGTTTAGTGGAACGCTGAGGGCGGCGATGGAGGGATTCACTAAAATGTACGCAATGCGGTATCGCCGCGATCGTATTCGTATGATCTCCGTTGCGCCTTTTTTTGTAGCCGATTCAATGATGAGTTAGCAGGCTGGAACGTTCCGTCTGACTTAATGTGGGGTCGTCCGGCGACCTACGCTGAATTCGCTAAAATTGTCGCATTTCTCATCTCTGACGATGCAAAATTCATCTCAGGGACGACGATCAAAATTGGTGAAGTCCGCTCTGCTGCAATCTAGCCAACAGTTACATCACAAAGTACATTACAAGGCACACGGGCGGCGATCGTACTCATCTTCTTGCCTACAGCACCAGTTTTCATGGCAATTCAGAACCGCTCAACTTGAACAAGTTACCGACGTTCCTTTAATGGGTCGTTCTGGTTCAGAGTTCAGTCGGTTCTATGTCGATCGCGCGACTGCATGACTTTCTGACGCTTCAACAAAGGAAACTCAAGCGCTTCACGTTGCTTTAGATAGAGTTGTGCGACCTGCCGCGCCAATCCTCGAATCCTGCCGATATATCGCGCCCGCTCTGTTACCGATATGACTCCTCGCGCATCCAACAGGTTAAACGTGTGAGAACATTTCAGCACCTGATCGAACGCAGGCAGCACCAATTTTTTCTGCATCAACTGTTCTGCTTCTTGCTCATAGAGTTTAAACAGCGTAAACAGCAAATCTGGATTAGAAGCTTCAAAATTGTAAGTCGAGCTTTCGATTTCTCCTTGCAAGTGGACATCTCCATACGTGAGACGATCGTTCCACTGAATCTCAAAAATAGAGTTCACATTTTGCAGATACATGGTCAACCGCTCCAGCCCATAGGTGATTTCGATCGATACTGGGCGGCAATCAATCCCCCCGCACTGCTGAAAATACGTGAACTGGGTTACTTCCATTCCATCAAGCCAGACTTCCCAACCAACTCCCCACGCCCCGACCGCTGCGTCTTCCCAGTTATCCTCGACAAATCGAATATCGTGATCCTCCGGGCGAATGCCTAACGCCTTCAGCGAATCTAGATAAATCTCTTGAATATTGTCTGGCGACGGTTTGATTAGCACTTGGTACTGATAATAGTGCTGCACTCGATTTGGATTTTCTCCATACCGCCCATCTCCTGGACGACGACACGGTTCTACATAAGCTACTGACCAGGGTTCTGGGCCGATCGCTCTCAAAAACGTATGCGGACTTTTAGTTCCCGCTCCCTTCTCAGTGTCGTAGGGCTGAACGATCAAGCACCCGCGATCGCTCCAAAACTGATGTAGCGTCGCAATCACCGTCTGAAAATTCACCGCACGTTCCCCGCCACTCTACTTGCTAGTCAATTGTCGCTCAAATTGGCAGAACAGAAGGTGAATCAGCAAAAGAAACTGAGGCTAAAGTTGACTTCATGAATTCTGTGCCGTCATCAGATCATCGCCATGTCCCACGCTCACGATCGTCCCCAAGGTATTCGAGTTGCAGCCCTTGTCCAAATGTCGGTTGGAATATTAGGACTCTTATACACTGCTCCGATCGTCATCCACGTATCCTCAAATCTCCAGGGTCAACCTCAAGCATTCACTCCGTTTATCGCGGGAATTGGTGAATCTTTGATGCTTCCTTTGTTGAGCCTTGTACAAGTTGTGACAGGGTTTGGAATGCTGAAGTTTAGGCGTTGGAGTTGGCTTGGCAGTCTGATTGTGCAAATCATGATTCTCCTTGCCAGCCTGCTGGGTTTATCCTTCATGGGGCTGATTCAACTCGTGAGCCTGATTACTTCAGTTGGTTTGATCTACTTTCTGGCAAAGCCGAGTGTGAGAATCGCTCTACGGCGGGATCGTCAATAAGCCAAAGCTGAACGTTCTTGTGGATCAAATCTCATGAAAACTTAAAAGAGCCGCACTTAGGAAAACTCGATAGCCCCTTTGCTCAGTAGCTATTGCCATCAGTGGGCGAGAAGCTGGATTTAGGGTGGTTTGATTGTTTCTAAGTTCACAAGAAGCTGTCTTTAGAACAACACTTTTCTCTGTCGCTACGCGAAAAACTGCACTTGAGTGGGTTCGACGTTCATTAAGGGCAAGCGCATCAAGACTGATTGCAGAAACAGTTGAGTTAAGCGTGAATTGATCGTTCTTAACTGCTAAAGAAACCATAGTCAAGTGGATTCCATTTCTACTTGCAGTGGCTCTTCTAACAATAAGAAAAAATTAAGCAACTCTAAGAGACACATAACTCTTTCTATATGCTTTAAAGGAAGATGCTAAGTCTCATTCAAAAGGAGTCTAAAAAAGTTTGAGAGCGATCGCCGCAGACTTAACATTGGCTTTACAAAATCAGATGCAGGAATGAAGAAGCGATGAGCATGTAGGGGAGATCACCAAAAATTTTGCGCCTGTCTACCTGAAAATTTCTTTACTTTGCTCAGTTTCTCCCAAGGCGACAAACTTCCTCACCAGCTAAATTGCAACTGTTATGTAGAAGCTACACAAGGAATTGCATTCACCATGCCACGACGCAAAAAAATCTCTCGCGTTCTTGAAAAAGCAGAACAACGCTTGTCTAGCTTGAAATCCATTAGCCCCACCCTAGACTTGGGCAACGGACTCACGCTCTCGTCCTACTCCAATCTGATCGAAAACCTGCGCTCCATAGTCGCTACCCTGACTGCCTGACAAATCTTTTCTAATTGAGGGTAGAACCAGGTTTACAAACAA
>NZ_JBJPHS010000055.1:0-46486 GCF_052939495.1 Phormidesmis sp. 146-12
TCGACACTGCATAGTACAACACCCTCATTCATCCCTCCATTATGCAACGCCGAAGAAATTTAATTGCTCACTCCTCACTCCTCACTCCTCACTCCTCATTCCTCACTCCTCACTTCCCCCAACCACCCTGGTGATCGTCCACTGAAACACAGTAGTATATTTTTATCAGCTGGGTCGATCGTACCTACTGAGTTATCGTGTTTGAGCCACTTGTCATCCTTTGGCTGGGTGGGCTGAACTATCTCATGGTGCGCCATTGAGTGAAAAAACTGACCAAATATAAAACTGCCATACGCGCATCCGGATTCACCGTAGTCGCCTAAATCTGCGATGTAGGGACTGACATGCACTACCAAGTCTGGGTCTGACAATGAACGCAAAATCTGCCAACCTTCAACAAGAAGCAACCCCCTTTACGGCTTCTATCCCTGACAACGGTGGTCTTCCGGTCTCTGATACAGCCATTACACCAGAAGATAACCGCATTCTCTCTCCTATCGAAAAGCTGGCTCAACTGCTCACCACAGAACTGCAAGCCGAAATTCAAGTTACCGAAAAAGCTGCTCAAGCGATCGCCCACCGCATCGCCGCCGAAGTCGAGCGGATTTGTAGTAAAAGCGATCGCATTCAAACTTCTGGAGAGGTCGGATCTTGGCGACTAACGCTGGGTCGCTATCGTCTGGATAAATGCGTCAACTATTATCGACTGGGTTCTCGACAGGGCCGCGTAGAATTGCACAGTACCTTGAGTACGATGGTTTATCGTCCGATCGCCCCGGCTCACCTCCAACTCAGTTTTCAGGCTCGATTTACGCTGATTGAGGATTTTTTGCAGGGCTTCTATACTGAGTCGCTGAGAGCCTTTCGTCGCGAAAATACCCTGCCCGAAGATTACCAACCTCGAACTCGTCTCCAACTGGCTGAGTACATGGCCTTTACCGAGCAGTATGGCAAACGGCGCATTACCTTGCCTACTCAGCACAATCAACAGTTAATCATTCTGCGGGCCCAACGATTTGCTAGTCGTCAGCCTCAAGAGATCGCCGTTGATATTGAGACCGCAATGGAGTCGGCCAAGGGAGACGAAGCAGAAGCGTATGGTCGATCGCCAATTATGCAGATGATTCGAGAACAGATGGTGGCTGAGAAAGTCGATCCTTCGGAAGGGGCGCTGCGCGATCGCGTCGTCGTCGAACTGATGCAATATCTCGAATCTCAAGGGCAGGACGATTGTGCCAGTTATCTCGCTCTCAAACTGCAAGATCTGTCCGTTCCAGAAATTGACGAAGTGTTGAATCTCACGCCCCGCCAGCGCGATTATTTGCAGCAGCGGTTTAAGTACCACGTCGAAAAGTTCTCAACGTCTCAAAGCTGGAAACTGGTTCACGAGTGGTTGGGGGCTGACCTTGACCAAAATTTGGGGCTGTCTCAGCCAGAATGGGAACTGTTTTTTGCCCAATTGTCTCCTGAGCAGCAGCAGTTAGTCCGTTTGAAGCGATCAACCACCAGCGATCAGGAAATTATGCAGACGTTGAAATGTACTGCAAAACAACTGCAAAAACGTTGGGGCACTCTACTCGAAGCCGCGCGTCAGACTCGAAACCAACTCAACAAATAGAGCGGTTTTCAGAATCCGTTTTGGGTAATGCAATCTTGGGTGGGGTAAGCAATTGTCCCACTTTTTTAATGGAAATTTGATGAGTTCTTTGCTTCGATATTTAGCTTGTCTGCTTCCCAAATTTCCCATTTTGGTAGACTTCAAGGTTTTTGTGACAATTCTCTAATCAAGCTGCTCACGATCGCTCACCGACTCATTCAAAGCAGGCTGGTGATAGGTGTAGAAACTGGCAATGAGGGCGATCGCCATCCACCAGAGCGTATTCACCTGCGGACGATACAGTACCGTATCAAATAGGGCTTGACCAAACAGGCCCAACAGAGCGGCGATCGAGCCAATCAGCCAAAAGCCGTCCCGGTTGCCAAGCTGTCGGAGTCGTTTGAGTTGGACATATCCCTGATGAAGGATCACCAGCAGCAGCCACAAAAACGCGGTCAAACCAATCAAGCCTGTTTCGACAGCCACTTCTAACAAAATTGAGTAAGAACTCAAAGCGCTAAAGCGGGGCCGTTGATAACGCGGATAGATTTTCTTGAACGGCGAATCACCTGGCCCAATTCCCAAGACGGGGTAATCCTGAATCATTTGAATCACAGAAGCCCAGACATTGAGGCGAAAATTGTTGCTGCTGTCTCCGCGTCCCGCAAAAATGCTAAAAACCCGACTTCGCAGCGGCGGCACAAACAACACGCCAAGAATCAAAACGCCCGCCAGACTACCCACCAAAATCGGAACCGACCAGACCTGCCAAAAACGCGGCAGATGAATGCTCCACCAATACAGCAGCGACAGCAAAATCACAAAAATCAGTACCACAAATCCGATCAGACCGCCCCGGCTAAACGTCAAAATCAAGCAAGCTGTATTCACAACCGTCATGACGATCGCCAACCCTTTAGGAAGCCACCCTCGCCAGGCAAAAATCGCAGCAATACTCAACGCGATCGCAGGCAACAAATAGCCCGCCAGCAAATTCGGATTTCCTAAAAAGCTGTAAACTCGCACCGTCTTAGCAAATGGCGATTCAGGATCAACCCAGGTAGCCAGCGCATCCGCTCCAAAAAACCACTGTCTCAACCCATATCCACTCACCAAAACAGCAATGTGTAGGTAGAAAGTAATTAGCCACGATCGCAGCCTTGACGATCGCAACACTCGCGCCATCAACGCAAACAAAATCAGATAGAGAGTCAGCTTACTCCAGCCTGTAAAGGCTTCTCGCTTGACTGGAGACACCGCCGCCGCAACAGTCGCAATTCCCCAATAGAGCAGCACTAGCAGGTGAATCGGAGTCAATCCTGAACCCCAAATTGCCTTCTTCTGCCCAAAACCGGACACTGGGGAATCGTCTGAAAGCGTGAGTAAGACCCAATACCCGGCACACGCAACCAGCAGCACTCCCATTAAGTCGCTCGAAACAAAGGGCGCTAGACCAAACACAAGACTCAACAGCACCACTCCGATCGCGTCTGCCCACTGCATCAGCCAGCTTGTTTTGCGCCACGACTGCAACAGCCCCACCGGACGATGAAGCAAGCTCGTCGATCGCCATTGATGAAGTGGCAGCGTTGCCAGCGTGACCTGTTGCCAAACGGAATTCATAAGCGACTTACCAGCGTTAGAGAATAGTTGCCCAAGGGGCCTTTGAGCTATCAGTCATTATCCTCAAAAAACGATCGCTGACAAGGGAACCTCATTAGATTTTGCGCCAAAACCCCGCTAACCCAGACAATGAAACTGACGGTCAGATCCAGTAGATGCAGATATTCCCGTCAGCCTAACCTTTCTTCACGGTCAATCAGCCCTGCCAGAATTAGGGAATTTAGGAGCGTTCCCGGATTTGTAAGCAAAGCAAACAACCTTGTCGAAGTCACATGGATCAAGTCGTCTGATTGGGATTGATCGCGTGTAAACCGCACTCTTTTTTAGTGGCTTCTTCCCACCACCAGCGGCCTTCTCGCTCATGCTGATTGGGCAAGGTTGCTCTGGTGCAAGGCTCACAACCAATACTCACAAAGCCCTTCTCATGGAGAGGATTGTAGGGCACCTCAAAAGCACGAATATACATCCAAACATCCGCCGAAGACCAGTTCGCGATCGGGTTAAACTTCACCAACTGGCGATCGTCCGTCGAAAACGCCGTATCCACCTGCACGATCGGAACGCTGGCACGAGTTGAAGGGTTTTGATCCTTACGTTGACCTGTGATCCAGGCATCCAATGTAGACAGCTTACGACGAAGCGGTTCGACCTTGCGAATTCCACAGCATTCCTGGTGTCCGTCTTCGTAAAAACTAAAGAGTCCCTTCGCTGAAACCATCTCCTGGAGTCGAGTCGCATCGGGATACATGATGTCGATCGTGATCCCGTAGTGTTTGCGGACGCGATCGATAAACTGATACGTTTCGGCGTGGAGGCGGCCCGTATCGAGGCTAAACACTTTGATGTTGGGGTTAATTTTGTGCGCCATATCAATCAACACAACATCTTCAGCACCGCTAAAAGAAATTGCAATGTTATCAAATTGGCTCAATGCCCGTTGCAGAATTTTTTGGGGACTTTGTTGAGACAGTTCTGCATCGAGGCTAGGAATGTCAAGAGGCTGCGCGATCAGTTGCGCCATGATGGGTTCTCCTCAGAGAAGGATCGTCTTAAGTGCAATCCCCATTCTATCGGCTCGACTGCACCACTTGCTTTCCTCCCTCATCCCTCATCCCTCATCCCTCCTTCCTCATCCCTCCTCGCGAAGCGGAACAAAGTTCTCTCTCATCCCTACTGCCTCATCTGCGGCACAATCTGCATCTCCACTCTCCCGCCACTTTCGCCCCCACTCACGGCAACCTGCTGATCCTGAAGCCTCCCCGCTGCACGAGGGCCCGCGAGGCTAAAGGGCGGATTGGCTTGACGATAATTGACGTTGCCATCGGCTTGAAACTGTTGAGTCGTCAAAAACCAGGTGACTCGATCGGCATCCAGTTTAGAATCATTTCGCTGTCCGATCCCTCTGACATTCCCGGTCAGATCAACGGTGTTTTTCTGCAAATTGAGCAGTCCCTGATTGGCCGTCAGCGTCACTTGTTGAGATGGGTTGAGAATCGTCACGGGCTGGCTAGAATTAATCGTCTGAGCGTCCAGATTCCACAACAAATCGTTGCTGCTGACCTGGACATTTTGCTGTTTTGAGTCAATTCTGGCATTTTGCTGAAGGTTAACCGTCTTTGCTTTTAGATCAACATTGACGCGATCGGCCGTACTTCTCTCCGTCAGCACCTTGTTTTTGAAGCGATCGATCTGCATGGGGCGATCGCCCACCACTTTCTGAGTTTGAATGTTCCAGGTCAAATGCTCCGTTCTCACCTGGATTTCGGGATCTTTTGAGGAAGCCACAATTTGTTTGGTTAGCTCCATCGTCCGCGCACGAGTCTGAAAGCGGCCTTCTTGAGCGGCAAACTGCATCTGCTTGTGCATTCCGGTCACACGATTGCGAACCAGCAAAACATCCTCGACAGGTCGCCATTCCGCTTCGTTGCCCTTTAGCACGGTGCCATCTTTGAGATCGGTGGCGATGATCTGCCCTTTGAGCACGATCGCCTTGCCATCTTGCTGCACTTCACCCTTTTGCGCCTCAACTTTAAAGACAGGCTTGCCGTCCTGATAGAGTTCTCCCTTGGGATTGTCAACGGTGGCGTTCTTTTGATCTTTGCTGTAGGTCGCTTGTCTCGCCTTGACTTTCCACCAGAGTTTGCCTTTGTCGTCTACCTGTTCGAGGGTGATGTCGTTCCAGTTGAGATTGCTGTCAAACTTCTGGATTTCCTGGGTGTCGTTGGCTAACTTGTCTGCTGCCGTATCCCGTTTTCCACAGGCAAAAGTGCCGACCAGTAGCGTGATCAGCAACAGGTTTAGGTAGGTCGATCGATGCAAATTCAAGCTAGCTCTCCTTGCGAATGCCCAGAAGACTTTTGAACATCCATCAAGGTCTTGACGAACTCCCTCTCAAAAGGCTCCCGTTTCCCGTTGCTTCTCAAATAGACGGATCGTCTTCGCCGTCGTCCATCACGCCGATCCCCGATAGCGGACGGTAGGTGTAGCTGCGCGGCGTTTTTTGAATGTCTTCTTTGATGTTGTCTAAATCGATGTAGCGATCGGCGACATTAATCAGGCTATCACTGGTCATCGATCGCAGGCTCACCACTTCGACTCGCACGCCTCGATAGCTCACCGCATTCACCGCATAAGCCAGATCGCCATCGCCACTCACCAAAACGGCCGTATCGTAGGAGCCGACCAGAGACATCATATCGACGGCGATTTCGACATCCAGGTTGGCTTTTTTGGAGCCGTCAGGGAGTTGCACCAAATCTTTGGAGATGACTCGATAGCCGTTGCGCCGCATCCACAACAAAAAGCCCTGCTGTTTTTCGTTGGTGCGATCGACTCCTGTATAAAAGAAGGAACGCAACAGACGCGAACCTGCCGTCAGCCGACACAACAGCTTGGTGTAGTCAATTTCGATCCCTAGTTGTAGGGCGGCATAAAAGAGATTAGAGCCATCGATAAAAATAGCCACTCTGCCACGATTTTCTAGAACTTGCTCAGGCGAAAATACAGTTTCGCTTTCGTGAATATGGTTTAACACCGTTGATATTCCTCAGTTTGTTGTTAAAGAGTATTGATGCTTAAAATCCAAACCAGTGATGAAGACCCCTCTCATTCCTTTAAGTCGAACGCTCCTCCGGAGGTTCTAGTTTTTGAAAAACTGGCTGCGCCTCTCCCAAAGTCTGGTTTGGCGGAAGGGTGCCCCAGATTCCGTGCTTCATCAATGTGATTGAATCATCAATTAAAGGCGTTTCAGCAAAATCCACTGAATATCCTAATTGTTTGTAAATCTTGGTGCTGCCGATCGGAATAATCGGAGACAACAAAAAAGCCGCCAACCGCACCGATTCTAAAACCGCATAGAGAACTTGTTGTAGCGCGTGTTGTTGACCTTGTTTGTAAAGCGTCCAAGGAGCTTGCTCGTCGATGTATTTGTTGCCCAAACGCACCAGCGCTAAAATCTCCTCACAAGCTGTATTAAAGGACAACGCTTCGTAGGCTTGCTGAACCCGATCGCCCAATTTCACCCCAGCGGACTTGAGCGGATTGTCTAACGGAATGTCGTCGATCGCCAGATCAGGAACCGTACCGCCATAGTATTTGGAAACCATTTTAAGCGTCCGGTTAAGTAGATTACCCAGATCATTTGCCATGTCAGCGTTGAGAATATTCACAAAGCGCGTCTCATCAAACACGCCGTCTCGCCCAAATTCAATTTCTTTGAGAAAGTAGTAGCGCACCGCATCGCTGCCGTAGCGATCGACCAAAGCCACCGGATCAATGGTGTTTCCGGTACTTTTGCCCATTTTTAGCCCATCTTGAACCAGAAAACCGTGTCCAAACACACGATCGGGCATCGGTAATCCCGCAGACATCAGCATCGCTGGCCAATAGACCGCATGAAACCGCAGAATATCTTTGCCGATGAGATGAACGTCGATCGGATACCACCGAGACAAGGCATTCTTGAGCGTCGGTTCGCTTTCTGGATCGAGTAGGGCGGTGATGTAACCCAAAAGCGCGTCAAACCAGACATACAGCGTGTGCTTCGGATTCTCAGGAACCGGAAAGCCCCAATCGACGTTAATTCTCGAAATCGAAAAATCGCGCAATCCCTGGCTGACAAAGCTTAAAACTTCATTGCGTCGGCTGGCTGGCTGGATAAATTCAGGATGCTCTTGATACAGCTTCTCTAATTTTTCCTGGTAGTTTGATAGCCGGAAAAAGTAGTTTTCTTCGTCACGCCATTCGGCTTGTTTGTTAGGGTGAATCGCGCAGTAGTGATCGTCTAGCAGTTCGCGTTCTTCTTTAAATTCTTCGCAAGAGACACAGTACCAGCCCTTTTGTTGACTGAGATAAATGTCGCCTTTGTCCCAAACGATCTGAAAAAATTCTTTGACGATCGCCCCATGCCGTTCCTCAGTGGTGCGAATAAAGCGATCGTAGCGAATCCCTAGTTTTTTCCAAAGTTGTTTGAATTCTGGCACGATCAGGTCACAGTGCTCTTGAGGCGATCGCCCCAATCCTTCTGCCGTACGCTGGATTTTTTGCCCATGCTCATCCGTCCCCGTGACAAATAGGACTGGCTTGCCCTGCAATCGTTGAAATCGGGCTATTGCGTCGGCGGCGATCGTTGGATAGGCCGTCCCCACATGCGGCAAACCGTTTGCGTAGTAGAGGGGCGTTGTGATTGTAAAGGTAGAACGCTTAGGGTCTTCAGAACTCATAGATAATATCAAACACGATCGCTAAAACTGCTTTTAACCAGGGTCACAGTAGACTGAGCGCACCCCTGCCCTAACAAAATTTTATGAATAGAAAAGGAACCATCGCCCCACTGAGTTTTCTATCCATTCATCCACTTGGCTTCTCTGCTCATTGATAGAAGTTTCTCAATCTTAGCGGTCAACTCCGCTCAAAAATGCGTTTCACTCCTCAAATCTACCGAACTTAGCCCCAGGAAAATCTTATCGATCGTCCTCCGTTAGGTCAGAGATTTTAGAAGATGGACGCTTGCTAAATTGCTCAGAACTGGTAAAAATAATGCCCTTGGCCTGCCTTATTTCTGAGCGATTAGTGAGCCGATTCAAAAACTTCAGCGCACGGTAGAAGCTTCTCAGCCGATCTTTCTGCCTGTAGACGTTTGTTGACTTCAGTAAAGTAATGTTAACTAGAGGAAAGGCTTGATCTTAAGATTCTGGTTCATTTTGCATGGCATCTGATAGTCCGCTTCAAATTTCGCGCTTGCTGCTTCTGACGCTGGGAATGCAAATGTATCTGCACCATCGCGATCGCGTTCCTCAAGACAGTGCGCTACTCGTGGTCAGCAATCACCGAAGTTTTTTGGATGCTCCCTTGTTGATGGCAGCGATCGATCGTCCGATTCGGTTTGCGTGTCATCACTACATGGGGCAGGTTCCCGTGATGCGGGAGATTGTTACAAAACTGGGCTGTTTTCCGCTAGAGGCTCCTGAGCAGCGTCAGCAGAGCTTTTTTCATCAAGCAACTCAGCTTCTCAAGACTCAGCAAGCGGTTGGGGTGTTTCCGGAGGGCACTGATCCGATGGTCAACAGTCCCGATCGCACTCAGATGGGTGATTTTCAGCGTGGATTTGCCCATCTTGCACTCAGGGCCCCGGTTCAGAATTTGGCTGTTTTGCCTGTGGCGATCGCCGTCCAGTCAGAAACCAAAACGTCGGCCGTTCCGCTCAAACTTCTCAGCTTCTTTGATCCCTCTGAGCCATTGTTCAATCAAGAGGGCTGGCATCCTCTGGTGATGTATCAGCGAGTGAATGTGATGATTGGTCGCCCTTACTGGATTCAGCCCGCTCAACGTCAACACTATCAGGGCAAACAAGCAAGAACGATCGTCAACGATTTGACCCATCACTGCCACGATGAGATCAAAGATTTGCTGCATCAGGGCTGCTTCTGACCGCTTTTGACCGCTAATTTTTTTCCTATTCCTCACCGCCGATTCCTGCAATGCTTCAAAGTCACCCGATCTTTCTCACCCCCAAAAAACTCAGGCGAAACGCTCCACTGTTCGTCTTTTTGCCTGGTATGGATGGCACAGGGCAGCTATTGAGGGCGCAGACGGCTGGGTTAGAAGCGGGCTTTGATGTGCGCTGTTTGGCGATTCCACCAGATGATTTAAATAGTTGGGAAGCGCTGGCGCAACAGGTCGTTGATCTGATCAACCAGGAGATCGCGGGAGATGAAGGACGATCGGTTTACCTCTGTGGCGAGTCGTTTGGCGGCTGTCTTGCAATGAAAGTTGCTGTACTTGCGCCTCATCTGTTTCATCGGATGATTTTGGTAAACCCGGCTTCCTCGTTTAATCGTCGTCCCTGGATTACATGGGGATCGTCTTTGAGCCGCTATTTGCCAGAAGTGGCGTACCAGCTTTCGTCGGTGACGTTTTTACCGTTGTTGGCTTCGTTTGGGCGGATTGCACCCGCAGACAGACAAGCCTTGATCGAAGCGGTGCGATCGGTGCCCCAAAAAACTTCGATTTGGCGGATGTCTCTCCTACACCAGTTCCAGACTCCGACATCAGAATTGCAGCAGCTTAACCAGCCAGTTTTACTGTTGGCCAGCGTCGATGACAAGCTGTTTCCCTCGGTGCCAGAAGCTTATCGCCTCAAGCGTGCTTTTCAGAATGCTCAAGTAGTGGTCTTGCCCCAAAGTGGACACACCTGCCTGCTAGAAACCGAAGTGAACCTCTTCAAGATCATGGAAGCTCACGGTTTTCTAGAAGCTTCTGTCTCAGACTCGCGAACCGACTGCTGTGTAGAAACTGCTCCAAACCGATTGTTGAGCAACGGATGACAGAATTTTTAGCTTGAGAATAGTTTTCAACTGTATTCCTTGCGCCCCTGCCTCCGTTGCCCCACTCTCTAGAGAAGATTCTGGTACTCTGGTCGATCGTGCAGTGTTTTGAGAATGGCTTTGATCTCCTGAGTCCGGTCTTTTTTGACGATTAGCGTAACCTTGCCGTCGCGGACAATTACGGTATCCTCTAGCCCGATCGTCACAATCAATTCATCCTCATTGGTGGAATAAAGCAGAGTTCCTTGGGTGTCTAATCCGACGTGATTGGCGAGTTCAACATTGGGGCTGTCGCTTTTCTGTAGACGCTCGATCGCTGCCCAATCGCCCAAATCATCCCACCCAAACGTCACAGGCAACACACAGGCGCGATCGGTCTTCTCCATTAGCGCGTAGTCAATACTTTTTTTGGGAATGGTTGGGTAGGCAACCACGCCGTCTGCCTCCAATGGGGTCAAAATTTCAGGCGCGTGGTGACGTAGTTCCTTGAGAGCAACCTCAGCCTCAAAGACAAACATGCCGCCATTCCAGCTAAACCGACCGCTGTCTAGAAATTTTTGCGCCGTCTCGCGATCGGGCTTTTCGGTGAAGCGATCGACGCGATAGGCTGGGTAGTTTCCATACAGTCCAATCTTTTCGCCCTGCTCAATGTAGCCGTATCCGGTTGCAGCGTGGGTGCAGGTGATCCCCAAGGTCACAATGGCAGACTTTTGGACGGCAACGGCGATCGCAGCCTTCAGCGTCTCATCAAATGTCTCCTGATTGTCGATCCAGTGGTCAGCCGGGAAGAACCCTACAACGGCACTGTTGCCATAGCGTTTGGCAATCTCTAAGGTACTCCAAGCGACGGCAGGCGCTGTGTCTCTGCCTTCAGGCTCAACCAACAGATTCTCGATCGGTAACTCTGGAAGCTGTTCGCGAACGCCATCTGCAAGGTGAGCCGCCGTCACGACCCAGAGATTATCCCAGCCTTGAGCGATCGACAGAAGACGATCGGCGGTTGATTGCAAAAGACTGCTGCCACTCCCATCCAGGCAGAGAAATTGCTTTGGGCGGTGCTTGCGGCTCAGGGGCCAAAACCGTTCACCTTTACCACCAGCCAAAATTACGGGGATCAGAGGTTGCGTCATAGAAATTAGGCTTCTGCTTCTCGTGAGGGGCTAAACTTTGCGGCTAAAAATCTTCAAGAAAAAAGAGTGGCAGATGCGCTTTCTGTCACATCTTAGTCAATCTTTTTCACATCTTTTTCGCAACCTAAAGGTTCTTTGCGGACTCTTCTCATTTGGTATCTCTGCCAAATAATGGACGCTTTGCGCGCAACCTCAAAGGAGCCTGACTAGCCTCTGGGACAGTTTCAAGTGTAGAATTCCCAGAAGCTTGTATGCGGAAACAATTCTTCATTGAGTCGCTGCTGAGTGATCAAAGTGTCCAAAGTCCCAAAGATTTTTGAGTGAGCAGATGGGCCCAAGGTGCTATCAATTCTCACTTATAGCGGACGGAGACTCGATCGACTTTGGGTTAGGATAGCCAGGAATCTAGTAAGACAGCAGCGTAGCTAGCGTCTGAGCAAGGGTCAGTTTTTGAGGTGTGATTGAGTGGAACCGTTGAAAAGCCAAACAAAGCAGCCAGGCACGTTGGAGAAACCCGCATCCAACTCCGCTATGCCCCATGCCTCGACTCCTGCAATTCCTAAGTCCAAGTCTTCTACTGCCCGATCGCTCTTTTGGGGATTTACTTTCTTGATTGCTGCCACCGCTTCGGCGACCTTTGGCACCACATTGGCACTGGTTACCCCGCTTCCGGGCGCTGTCGCTCCTGCTGAGGGTCAAAAACTTCTGGGTGACCTGTGGAAAAGTGGATTTCAGTATCAGGTTGGTCGTCCGGTAAATATCTTGGTGATGGGTATCGATCGCGTCTTGGATGCCCCTGTGGGATCTGAAGCGGTATTTTCGGGACGCAGCGACACAATGCTTCTCTTGAGAATTGATCCAACGGACAATACCGTTAATTTGTTGTCGATCCCCAGAGACACCCAGGTAGACATTCCTGGCATCGGAACAACCAAAATTAATCAAGCCAACGCCAGTGGTGGCCCTGCGCTAGCGCGTCAGGTTGTGGGCAATACCTTGAATGGAATTAGCGTCGATCGCTACGTCCGAGTCAGTACCGATGCGTTTCGCGAGTTAGTCGATCTGCTGGGCGGTATTGATATTTATGTACCAGAGCAAATGTCTTATGTAGACAAAACTCAGAAACTCAAAATCGACTTGGCTCCCGGTTGGCAAACCCTCAATGGCGACAAAGCCGAACAGTTTGCGCGGTTTCGTCATGACTCGTTTGGCGATATTGGGCGAGTACAGCGTCAACAAGCCCTGATTAAGGCACTGCGATCGAAGCTCTCTAGTCCTTTGATGCTGCCGCGCATTCCTGGTTTGGTGACGATGATGCAAAAGTACATTGATACCAATCTCAGTGTAGAAGAGATGCTGGCGCTAGTAAATCTGGGACTAAAGCTTGACAAAAACGATTTTAAGATGGTGCTGCTGCCCGGTCGATTTAGTGCGCCCGATGAATTTATCGCCAGCTACTGGATCATGGATACTCAGGGGCGCGATCGGGTAATGCAGGAGTATTTCAAAACTGGGATGAGTGAGGCGACATCTGAGGCCGGTGCCAATCTCAAAATTGCGGTACAGAATGCGTCAAGTCAGCCAGAAGCCGCGAGTCAATTTGTTCAATACTTAAATCGTCTGGGCTACGAGAATGTTTACCCGATTCAAGACTGGGCAGATCAGCAAAGTAAGACGCAAATCATCGTTCAGAAAGGCGATCTTCAAGCGGCCAAACTTCTGCAAGGGTCATTGAAGTTTGGTAGTGTGGAGGCGGCTTCGACGGGTGACTTAGATTCTGATCTAACGATTCGCGTGGGCAACGATTGGGTGAATCAATCACAGGTAAAATCAAAGCAGTAGATTACGTGGCGTTGCTGATTGGAGGGATAAATCTGTGGGAAGTGTCAATCTTTTCGCCCCCTAAGTCCCCCACAAGTGAGGGACTTTGAAAGTCCGGGAGTCCCCCAGAATGGGGGGTTGGGGGGCAATTCATCCCCTGATTCAGCAACGCCGAGCGTCAAGTTGAGCAATCTGAGGATTGTTGAAGAGTCTAGTCAACCATCAGGATTCTTACAGTTCATTGTTCTGTACAAGCTGTATTTTCAGGTTCAAATTTTTAAGCCCAAACGCCCATGTATTCAACCTTTAAATCGCTCAAATCGACGCTGATTCATCTCCTCCAACTGCTGATTATTTTGGGGTTGGCGTGGCTTTGGGTGTTGTTGGGTGCTCGTCCTGCGTATGCTCAGGCGAAAACGATTAACTACACGAATACGCAGCTTGAACGGCGAGATTTCTCGAATGCAGACCTCGAAGGCGGGGTATTTGTGGCGGCTGAGATGCGAGAAACCAACTTTCAAGGAGCAAATCTAAAGAATGCCATGATGACGAACGGCAATCTTTGGGGTGCCAATCTGTCTGGCGCAAATCTGGAAGGGGCCCTGGTCGATCGCGTCACCCTCTACAAAGCCGATCTGACCAATGCCATTCTGGTTGGGGCGACACTCTCGCGGACACTATTTGACGAAGCCAAGGTCACTGGGGCAGACTTTTCGGATGCGATTATCGATCGTTACTACGTTGCCATGCTCTGCAAAACGGCTTCGGGCACCAATCCAGTCACAGGAGTTGATACGAGAGAGAGTCTGGGCTGTAAGTAAGGGGTGAAAACTGAGTTGATGTAACGCTCATATTCAAGGCTCAGTTGAACATGAATTCGATGAAATTTTTTCGCTTCGTTGGCTGCACCTTCTGCCCCTCAACCCTCCAATTCTGGGGGACTTTAAGAGAAGGGTTCTGGTTCAAAGTTGCTTACGGTGGGAATTTAGCTTGCTCTTCCGACTTTATGACGGCGCGAAGAAGTCTGTTGAATTCGTGTTTGGTTAGCGGTTTGCCCAATTTTTTGCCCAATTTAGGGTTTGGTGGACTTGCTCTAGCGTTGGCGCTTCGCAGTAGAGTCGCAGGACAGGCTCGGTGCCGCTGAATCGAATCAGGAGCCAGCTTTGATCGGCTAGGCGAAACTTGTAGCCATCATCCGTTTGGCAATTGAGAACGGCAAGTCCAGCGATTTCACTTAAAGGCTGATTTTGAAGCTGATTTACAAGTTTTGCGCGGACTTCCATGCTGGCGAGGGGAAGATCGATGCGATCGTAAGCCGCCGAAAATCCCGTTTTGACCTGAAGCTGACGATAAGACTCACCCAAATCGAGTCCCGTTTTGACAACCGTTTCGAGCAGATAGAGGGCTGAGAGCAGGGCATCGCGTTCGGGAATGTGGTGTCCGTAGCCGATCCCGCCGGATTCTTCACCGCCTAAGAGAACCTGCGCGTCTAACATGCGATCGGCAATGTACTTATACCCGATCGGAGTCTCAAATACCGTCAGATTATGCAGTTTGGCGACTTGAGGCATCAGATCTGAGCCGCTAACCGTCTTGACGACTTCGCCTCTGTAGCCTCTTCGTAGAAACAAATGCTCGATCAAAATCGGGATTAGCACTTGAGAACTGAGAAAATTGCCCTGACCATCAACGGCTGCAATGCGATCGGCATCGCCATCAAACACCAGCCCAACGACCGATCCCGTACTCTCATAATCGCGAATCGTCTGAAGCAATTGAGGCAAATACTTGGGAAGTGGTTCAGGTGCGCCACCGCCAAAGAGGGGATCGCGATCGCAATTCAATTCATGAACTGGGCGATTGAGAATCTGAGACAACCCCGTTGAGGCGGCTCCGTGCATCACATCAGCAAAAATGGTCAGACTGCCTTGATCGATCGCCGTTTGAATCGCGGCAATGTCTACCATCGATCGCAGCCCCGCACAATAGCTCGTCCAGGGATTAAAGCTTTGAAGTGAGCCTGGTTTTTGGGCAGGTTGGGGCACTTCTCCCGTTTGCAGCAGCGCTTCAATTTGCTGAGTAACTTCTGGAGGCACCGATCCCCCAAAGGCACTTTTCACCTTTAGCCCAGAATAGGCTCCTGGATTGTGGCTGGCCGTGATCACTAGAGCGCCCAGCGCATTCTGCTGTTTGGCGGCCCAACTAAAGGCAGGAGTCGGCGCAAACGTCTCTGACAACAACACATCAAAGCCGATCGCGCGGATCGAGTCAGCCGTGACCTGAGCGAATTCTTCAGACAAAAAGCGGCGATCGTAGCCCACAATAATTGTGTTGCTGCCCGTCTGTTGACCATAGACCTGAGCCAACACCTGAGCGGCCAGCGGAGCCACTTGTTTGAGGCGATCGAACGTAAAGTCGGCCGCAATGACTCCCCGCCAGCCATCCGTGCCAAACTTAATCGGTTGAATGGTCGTTATGATCGCAGCATCCGCCATCTTTCAGTCTCCCAAAGCTTTTCATCTTTGAGTGTATCCGTGATGAGCGAGAATGGGCGGATCGATTTCAAGAGGGCGATCGTAAGTTTAAGTAGATGAGGCGATCGTTCAGATTTTGAGAGAAGTCCGGACAGCTTGATGCAAAAATTTAGGGCTACACCGCCGACAAAGCTGCCTCATTGGGTGACACCGTTGCGCCAGAGTAGACCAATCCTCGCTGCATATCCAACGTGACAATCTCGCCATCTCGAATCGCCGAAGTCGCATTCTTGACCCCAACAATCACCGGAACCCCCAACCGCAGCCCAATCACCGCCGCATGGCTGGTCAAACTGCTGTCTTCAGTAATGATCCCCGCTGCCTTGCGAATCGCCTCAATATAGTCAGCACTCGTACTAGCAGCCACCAAAATTTCACCTGCGCTGAAGTGATTGATGTCCATGCCGTTTTGAGCGACTCTGGCGCGTCCACTAACAGAACCCTGTCCGATCCCGATCCCCTTACCTCGAACGGCGGTGACGACTTCTACTTTGATCAAGTCGGTCGAGCCAGCCACCCCTTGCAGCGTCCCGGCTGTCATGACGACCAGATCGCCTTCAGACACCATTTCTTTTTCTTGAGCTACATTCAACGCCGCTTGAAACGTCTGCCAGGTTGAGGGCAAATCGAGGACGAGTAGTGGCTTAACGCCCCAAACCAACTGTAGTTGTCGGGCGACATCGACGTGGGGAGTAATGGCCAAAATAGGAGTCGTCGGCCGAAACTTAGACACGTTGCGGGCGGTTGATCCCGTCTTGGTCAACGACATGATCGCTTTGGCATTTAGCTGTTCTGAAATCCGCCCAACGGCCTGACTGATCGCATTGGGGATCGATCGCCCTGCATCCTCCGAGATTCGCTTGCCCTTTTCTTTCTCGATCCGCACCGCAATTTGAGCCATTGTCGAAACGGCTTCGATCGGGTACTTGCCCACGGCCGTCTCATTCGACAACATCACTGCATCGGTGCCATCTAAAATCGCGTTGGCAACATCCGAAATCTCAGCGCGAGTCGGTCGAGGACTGTGTACCATGCTGTCCAGCATTTGAGTCGCCGTGATCACCGGAATGCCCAGACGATTGGAGGTGGCGATCAGTCGTTTCTGTAGAATGGGTACATCTTCGGCAGGCAGTTCGACTCCTAGATCGCCCCGTGCAACCATCACGCCATCCGCGATCGACAAAATTGCTTCCATCTGCTCGATCGCTTCGTGCTTTTCAATCTTGACGATCACAGGCACGGATTTTCCGGCACTAGAAATGAGTTCTTTGATCTCCAACACGTCTTGAGGATTGCGGACAAAACTTAGCGCCACCCAATCTACGCCTTGATCTAGCCCAAACATCAAGTCTTTGCGGTCTTTGTCCGTTAGCGCTTTGATCGATAAGTAAACGCCGGGGAAATTTACGCCTTTGTTGTTTGACAGCGGGCCGCCCACGACGACGCGACAGTGCAGGGCTTGATTGGGACGATCGACCGCTTCCACCTTCATCTCGACTCGCCCATCGTCTAGCATGATCGTGGCACCCTCTGGCACTTCTTGCGCCAACTGGTCGTAGGTGACCGAGCTAATTTCTTGTGTCCCCGGCATCAGGCGACTGGTCAACGTGTAGCGATCGCCCTTGTTGAGAATAATCGAGCCGTTTTCAAAGCGTCCTAACCGAATCTTGGGCCCCTGCAAATCCTGGAGGATGCCAACAGGCTGATTGAGATCGTAGGAAATTTGCCGAATCAGTCGAACGCTCCGCAGATGGTCATCGTGGGTGCCGTGAGAAAAATTGAGGCGTAGTGTCGTTGCCCCGGCTTCGATCAATTGACGCAGCACCTCTGGGCTACTGGTGGCAGGCCCGATCGTTGCCACAATCTTCGTTCTACGCTGGGAGTTTTGCAGTTGCATGAACAGGAGTCCGAGGAGGTTAGAGGGGATTAGATCAAAGAATGAATATTAAAACGAGGATTAAGAGGTGAAGTTAAATAATGAACGCAAGCTTAAACCTGCCAGGTTTTGAGATAACTCAGTTTTGACCAGGACTGATCTGAAGTTTGACGGCGATCGGTCACCCTAGATTTTTGCATTATTTACGCGATGTTCGACTTCTTTAAGTCCCCTTTTTGACGGGGATTGAGGGGATCACTCCGTTGGGCTGCTTCACGCTGAAATCTGCCTAGCCCCCTCTAAAAGGAAGGACATAAAAATCAATTCCATCAATTTCTATATCAGCCAGTGGGGTCGTCGCAACCAGCCTTTGGTCACTCTTGAGAATGAAGTGTCTAAAAAGTGGCTAGTGTCTAAAAAGTGGCTTGTCTCCGCAAATCGGCAACAGGGATACTACCATGTTTGGCTATGCTTCTGCGTGAAGATAGGGAATGGAAATCGATGAAGGGAGTGTGTTTTAAAGTCATTCTGTCAGTGCTGAGATCGATTTTTGGGGCCTCCGCAGTTTCACAGATCGATTCCCCTTCAAAAGGTAGATCCCGGTCTATCTTAAGAAATGCTAAAAATTAGAGCGAAAGGTACACATCCTCCGATCGTACAGTTTCCATTCCAGGATCTCTAAACCTTTAGAATGGCTCACTGACGATACCCCTACTTTTGGATGATTGAAGCTGACGAATGCAAAGTCACGAAAAGTCTGAAGAACTTGCTCCCTTGCCACCAGCGCGATCGCTCACTCTCGCTGATCCCCAACCTGATTTCCAAAGGTCGGCTTGTGAATCAGAGCAATGTTCCACAATGGATGAACTGACGGATGAACTGACGCATCTCAAAGTTGCCCTCGCAGAAAGTGAAGATCGCTATCGTCGCTTGTTTGAGCACAGTCCGCAGCCGATGTGGATCTATGACCCGGAGACACTGGCATTTTTGGCGGTCAATGAGGCGGCGATTCAGCACTATGGCTATACACGAGAAGCCTTTTTGGACATGACCATCCTGAATATTTGCCCAATCGAAGAGGTTCCCCATCTGATAGAGCAGCTTCAGTCTTCAGCGCTTGCTCCCACAAACAGGCGACATCGCAAACAAAATGGAACGCTAATCGAGGTCAAAGAAACGACTCACGAAGAAAGCTTTTGGGGCAGACGATCGTACGTTGTCCAGATTACAGACATGACCGAAGCAAAGCGCAACGAAGTCCTCCGTAAGCATACCGAAGACCAGCTACGACAGCGATCGCTCGTCTTCGATCGCATTTACGATGGGGTGATCTTGACCAATCTGCAAGGTGAGATTCTCGATTGGAACCCTGGCGCAGAAAGGATTTTTGGCTACTCTAAAACAGAAATGCTGGGCAGAACTCCGGGCATCATCCACCCCCCTGAATCCGCAACCCAACTGACAGCCGAAATTCTCAACGGCGTGACGACGACTGGCTACTGGCAAGGCGAAATTCCCTTTATTCACAAAAATGGCTCCCAGGGGATGACGGAGACGATCGTCGTGCCGTTTTCGGATGACCAGGGCAACCCGATGGGGACGCTAGGAGTCAATCACGACATCACTGAACGCAAGCAAGCCGAACTCGCTCTACAGCTTAATCGTCAGCGGCTAGATCTGGTCTTAAAATCGACAGAATTAGGACTCTGGTATTGCGATCTGCCTTTTGACAAGCTGGAATGGAGCGACCAATGTAGATCACATTTTTGGCTTTCTCCTGACACTGATGTGACGATCGACCTCTTCTATAAGTGTCTGCATCCCGATGATCGCGAACCGACTCGTCAAGCGATCGCCACCTCCCTCGAAGAAAAATCTGATTACACAATCGACTACCGCACCGTTTCACCAATGGGACAAATTCGCTGGATACGCGCGATCGGGCGAGGCTTTTATGACCAGGAGGGCAATCCAACTCGCTTTGATGGCGTGACGGTTGATATCACCTCACAAAAGCAGGCCGAAGTCGAACGCGAACAGATGTTAAACCGATCCCAGCAATACACCGCTCAACTACATGGCTTAACCGAGGCGGCTCTCGTGATGAATTCTGCGCTGTCGGTTGACGAAGTGCTGAAAACCATTACAGAACAGGCGCGATCGATCATCGGCGCACATCAATCTGTGACCAGCCTGACCGCCAACCAAAACTGGGCCCAGTCCATTAGCGCTGTTTCTCTGTCTGACAAATATGCCGCGTGGCGTGATTATAAAGAACCTGCCGACGGCTCTGGCATTTATGCCTGCGTGTGTCATCTCAATCGCCCAATGCGGCTGACCCAAACCGAGCTAGAAGCCCATCCGGGTTGGAAAGGGTTTGGCGCTCACGCGGCGGATCATCCTCCCATGCGGGGTTGGTTGGCGGCTCCGTTGACCGGGCGAGACGGGCACAATATTGGCTTGATTCAGCTATCTGACAAAACGGTGGGCGAATTTACGTCAGAAGACGAAGCCATTCTCGTGCAATTAGCGCAAATGTCCTCAGTGGCGATCGAGAATGCCCGTCTCTATGCCGCCGAACAGCAAGCCCGCGCCCAAGCAGAATCTGCCAACCGGATCAAAGACGAATTTTTGGCCGTTCTCTCCCACGAGCTACGTACGCCCTTAAACCCCATTTTAGGTTGGGCAAAACTGCTGCAAACCCGCACCTTTGACGGAGCCAAAACCACAGAAGCGCTGATGACGATCGAGCGCAATGCCCGTCTGCAAGCCCAACTCATCGAAGATCTGCTGGATGTCTCGCGAATTCTGCGGGGTAAGCTGATTCTCAATGTCGCGCCTGTAAATGTGAGAACGATCGTCACAGCGGCTTTAGAAACCGTGCGTCTGGCTGCCGAAGCAAAAGCGATCGAGCTTCACTACCAAGCAGACAACCATGAACCGCATCCCTCGCCTCTGACCGTTTTGGGAGATCTGACCCGTCTACAGCAAATCGTTTGGAATCTTCTCTCCAATGCGGTTAAGTTTACGCCTCCGGGCGGCCGAGTCGAAGTGCTAGTCGAACAGATCGAAGGCATGGCTCAGATTCGGGTTATCGACACTGGAAAGGGCATCAGTCCCGAATTTTTGCCCTACATTTTTGACTACTTTCGGCAGGCAGACAGCGCAACGACGCGACAACACGGCGGTCTGGGGCTGGGGCTGGCGATCGCCCGACAACTGGTTGAACTTCACGGCGGCACCCTCTGGGCAGAGAGTCTGGGCGAAGACAAAGGAACCACATTTACGGTCAAACTACCCCTTCTCAAACAAGACACCATGACAAACCCTGAACTGACTCTGAGGCCTCTGGGCGATCGAACCCAAGAAAATTTCTCTGTCTTGCCTCTCGCTGGTTTGCAGATTCTCGTGGTGGATGACGATGCGGACTCGCGGGATTTTGTCACGTTTGTTTTAGAGCAAGAAGGCGCTGACGTGATGGCTGTCTCCTCCGCCGTTGAAACCCTCAAAACCCTCGCTTATTCTCAGCCAAACCTCCTGATCAGCGATATTGGAATGCCCGAAATGGATGGCTACATGCTGATGCGCCAGATCAGAACCCTGCTGCCGGGTCGCAAAAGTCAGATCCCCGCGATCGCCCTCACTGCCTACGCAGGCGAATACGATCAGCAACAGGCGCTTTCGGCTGGATTTCAAGCTCACATTACAAAGCCAACTGACCCCGATCAGTTAGTGGCGATCGTGGCGCAGTTGGCTCAGTCAGGGATGAGGGATGAGGGATGAAAAGATCGCTTGTATCGGTTTACGGGAACCGTCATTCCTCACTTTGTTCTTGCCAGACTACTGATAGCGCCTTGCAGGAACACCCCTACCGTACCCCTCCTCACAAAGCAGATTACCCCCAAAGGGGGAACAGCTCATCGAAGTTCTCCCTCATCCCTCATCCCTCCCCCAAAGACTAGCGGATTCTCAGACGATTGTTAGACCGAGGCGCTTGGCGCACTGTGACACCGCCACTCAGACGCTCTCCAGTTCCCCCATCTTTACGATCGAGGAAGGGCTTGAGGTTAATATCCCCCGATCGCACACGAGTGTTATTTCTGCGGTTGATTCCCAAAGCTTGCCCAATCTGACCGAGAATGCCTGAATTGCTCGATTCGCCGAAGGTGACGACTCCTTGAGTTTGTTGACCGCTATCGGCCACCGTCAGATTTTGGAAGACGCGATCGCGAGTACTGACTGGATCTTGTCCAGGGGGCACGGTTAGAACAATACGGCAGGAAGGAACGCGATCGGTCGTCACGCAAATTGTGTTGTATCCGTTCTCAACGCCTGTCTTCATTTCCACCAGCCCATCAGGACGGTAAGCCTCTAGACGGCGGCTAATTTCATTACAGCGACGCGCCGAATCCCATCCGCCGCCCAACGTGCTCGGAGTGGCCCAAGCAAACGCCTGAGACGGCTGGCTTTCGGGCTGATACATGACGGTGGGCTGTCCGTTCATCGTCTGACACGCAAACCGAACACCATTGATGATAGAAGGGGGAGTCGTTGACCCCGAATTGCCCGGCTCCGTGTTGATGATCACATCTCCAGACGGTGAAGTGCTTTGTGCCCCAGCCGGAACCGTAGTTGCCAATCCGCTCAACAGCAGGGTGGCTCCCATCAAAAGACTTACACGCTTGACTGCCAGCGTTCCAATTTTTAAGCTCGACCCAAACTGTCGTCGTGACATGATAAATAAACCTCAATTGTGTGAGTATCGATCGCGTGAATGCTAAGTGGGATAGTGGTTTTAACCCTTCTCACTGTTCTCTTCCCCTGACCCTATTTTCTTTGAGCAAGTTCCCAGGGGATGAGTTTTGAGGGGCGGCTCATTTGGGTGGTGTCGGGTTTTTGAACGAATTGTCTACCTTAAAGAGACTTTACTTAACTTCACGGTGTTGCGTATCGTATACTGACGCGAGGATGTAAAAAAGGAGAGATGAAAAGATGTCGGAGGCAAAAAAGCCCCTGACAGTTCCCAAAGAGTTACTCGGCGCTCCCGGTGACTTGAATCCGACGCTCATCATTTTTTGGCTCTCGGTGGCGATCGCTGTGATTTCTACGTTGGGCTATTGGTGCTGGGGTTGGGTGGATTGGTGCTGCTTCTGTATGAATGTATTGGCGCTCCACATGGTCGGAACTGTAATTCACGATGCCTGTCATGGCGTAGCTCATCGAGATAAGTGGATGAATGCTTTCTTAGGACATGGCAGTGCGTTTCTGTTGTGTTTTTCTTTTCCGGTGTTTACCCGTGTTCACATGCAGCATCATGCGTTTGTGAATGACCCTGACAATGACCCGGATCATGTGGTCTCAACGATGGGGCCGCTGTGGATTATTAATGCTCGGTTTCTCTACCATGAGATTTTCTTCTTTAAGCGCAAACTTTGGCGCAAGAATGAATTGATCGAGTGGTTTTGGGCGCGGCTCTCTTTAGTGCTTGTGGTCTATGTGGCTTTCCACTATCACTTTTTGGGATACGTCTTTAACTTCTGGTTTGTGCCTTTGGCGATCGTTGGCTTAGTTTTAGGATTGTTCTTTGACTATTTGCCACATCGTCCTTTTGCGGAGCGCGATCGCTGGAAAAATGCCAGAGTTTACCCCAATGCGCTGCTGAACTGGCTGATCATGGGGCAAAACTATCATCTCGTGCATCACCTCTGGCCATCGGTGCCCTGGTACAACTACGAACGCGCCTACTATGCGACTAAGCCGCTTTTGGATGCCAAGGGCTGTAAACAATCAGTTGGTCTACTCAAAGAAAACTTTTTAGGCTTTGTCTACGACATTTTTTTAGGGATTCACTTTCATCACAATAACCCTGTAGAATCACCCGCCGAAGAATTGACGCTGGTCACGGCTCAAGAAGAATCGGTTTCAGTCGGCAAGTAACCGTTAAACCTCTCTGAATGGGACATCGCAATCCGGTGTCCTTTTTTTGTAGGGTCTAGTCTGCGAAATCTGTCTGTGTGTGGAGGCTGTTGGATAATCGATCCGCAAAAATTATGAATAGAAGAATTAACTATTGATGAAATTGAGGTTCAAGAAATGAAGAATTATCTCGGTTATCTCTTTACGCTGTTGGCGACCGCTCTGAGTTTGCTGGTTACAGACATTGTGCTTCCTGGCGTTAATATTCAATCATTTGTGGCGGCTTTGGTGGCAGGGGTCGCGATCGGGCTAGTCAACGCCTTTATCAAACCAATTTTGACACTGCTGACCTTGCCGATCAACTTTCTAACGCTGGGTTTGTTTACGCTGGTTGTGAATGGAATCTGCTTCTCGTTAGCGGCTGCAATCACGCCTGGATTTAGCGTTCATGGGCCGGTTTCTTTTATTCTGGCACCCGTGATCCTGTCGTTTGCCAGCACCTTCCTCAACAAATACTTTGCAGAACGCAACGTTGATCTCAAAAGCACTAATCTGACCACTGATGTTTAACGTTTGGCTGATAGAGCAATCCTGAATGAGTTGTGAGAATTGTTAAAAGATGGGTTCTTAGTCATTAGTTATTTGCCTTCGATCAACAACTGATTACTAAATGCTAACCACCGAATTCTCACAACTCAAATAGGGTAGCTACCGTAATTTAAAACTTTAGGGACAAGGCTTTGAAGGCCGATGTCCCTAAAGTTTTGTTTTTATCAAATGGTTCTTAATTTGAAGAATTTCCAACTTGAGCCATTAACCAATCGGGTCTTAGATCTCTGGCTTGTCGAAGATAGGGATGGTGAATTCTGACATTGGGATCGGGTGTATTAAAGTGAATCAAAAAGCGAATACAACGCTCTAAACTTCCTTCTACATACATTTGTTGAACATCCAAAAGCGGCACATTATCCCAGTGGGGACGCTGACGAGCGATCGCCGCCGGAAAAATTGCATCCAGGTCACGAGTCACCGAAAAGGTTGCGCTAATAATCTCGTCGGGGTCAAGCCGATTGTGAGCCTCTAACTCGTCCATCAACTCCGTCACTGCTTCTCGAATCGCCTCGACGGTGTTTGCCGAAGCCGTTGTCGCTCCACGAATCGCTCGAACTCTCCACTGCACGTCTCATCCTCCAGGTTTTCTCTAGACTGTTAGCCGTTCAATTGTAAGAGAGGGAAGTCAGGAATGGGGAGTGAGGATCTGAGATTTGATGCAATGTCAACCTGAAGGTCGTGATAACTCCCGCTCAATTCCCGCCGCCATTAGGGACGATAAAGCCACAGAGGAAGCCCACTGGTCGAGAGTTCAAATTCTAGCCAGTCCATTCCCGCTGACAGTCCAGGAACGGTGTCGATCGCTCTAGTCAGGCGGTTACTGATCAGGCTGTTGTTAGAGGTGAGGCGATTGACGAGGGGTTTCTTTTCTTCAAAGGTGAAGCATTTGGTTTTTTCGGGGTCGAGACCTACGAGTTCGGCCGCCCAGCGACGCGCGTCTTCTTCGGTGCCGAGTCGATCGACCAGTCCCAAGGTTACGGCCTGCTCACCCGTAAAGACGCGCCCATCAGCAAAGGTTCTCACCGTCTCGTTGGGTAGATTGCGCGACTCAGCGACCGTCTGCACAAATTGAGAATAGCTGATGTCAATCAAGTCTTGCAGAATGATTTTTTCGGGGTCGGTGAGTTCGCGATCGAACGCCAAAATATCTTTGTAAGGCCCCGATTTGATCACCTTAAAGGAAACGCCAACTTTCTCCAGCAACCGTTCCAGATTATTGCCCCGCAGAATTACGCCAATGCTGCCTGTGATCGTTCCTGGATTGGCCACGATATGTTGGGCACCCATGCCGATGTAGACCCCGCCAGATGCGGAAATATTGCCAAAGCTTGCAACGATTTTGACCTTTTCCTGCAACTTTCTCAGCGCACTATAAATCTCCTGCGAGTCGCCCACGGTTCCTCCTGGACTGTCAATTCTCAGCAGCAGGGCAGGAAACTTTCTTTCTTCAACGGTTTTGAGCGCTTCTAAAACACGCTTTCGAGTTGCGCCCGCGATCGCGCCATTGATTTCAATTCGAGCAATTTGTTTACGAGACCGGGGCTTAAAGAGCCGAAGCATAGGAGTTTGCACAATGTAGTGTGGATGACCAAATTCTAGTGTGCCTCATTTGGAGGTGAGGTGTGAGGAGTGAAGCGTGAGGCTGGTTGACGGACAAACTTCTAATTTCTGTCGCTAGGTGGCTGTCACGGACAGGTTCAGCGGTGATGCTTCGCGAAGAGGCTGTGAAATGATCAGAGATTTTTTAGCCAGTCCAGAAAGAACCCCTTCGTCAAGCGGAACGATCGCCCTTCAAACCCCAACATTTCAATTTCAGATGGCAACGATCGTGTTCTGAACCACAACATTTCTATTTCAAATAGGAACGATCGTGTTCTGAACCGCAACGTTTCGATTTCAAACGGGAACGTTTCAATTTCAGATAGGAACGATCGTGTTTTGAACTCCAACGTTTCAATTTCAGATGGCAACGATCGTGTTCTGAACAAAAAGATTTCAGGTTTGAGGCGGATTGATGGACAAAATTCTTAAAGCGCTGCTGTTCCGTGGTCAGTTTGAGGTGATTTTAGCGATCGCACTTTGCAGGGTTCTACAAAACTACGAGAAATTTGTCAGTCAATCAGCGTGTGGCGTGTGGGGTATTAACTTGAACCTCAAAAATGATTAAGTGCTTCATAGAACTACATAATTAAATACAATAAGCTCAACCCCCTCATCAGCAAATCCCATGCACTTGAAGATTACTGAATCTCGACTTCCCTTTGCGCCGTTGCTGCTGATTGCACCCTTCTTTCTTTGGGGCACGGCAATGGTCGCCATGAAAGGAGTGATTCCGCAGACGACTCCGTTCTTTTTAGCGGGAGTGAGGCTCGTGCCTGCGGGAGTGATGGTGCTGATAGCGACCACCTGGATGGAACGACCTCAACCCAAGGGCTGGGCAGCGTGGCTGTGGATTTCGCTGTTTGCGATCGTCGATGGCGCACTTTTTCAAGGATTTCTCGCTCAAGGACTGATGAGAACCGGGGCAGGTCTGGGGTCAGTGATGATTGACTCTCAACCGCTGGCCGTTGCCTTGATGGCCCTGTGGCTATTTGGCGAAA
This sequence comes from Phormidesmis sp. 146-12, assembly GCF_052939495.1. Taxonomy (NCBI): domain Bacteria; kingdom Bacillati; phylum Cyanobacteriota; class Cyanophyceae; order Leptolyngbyales; family Leptolyngbyaceae; genus Phormidesmis; species Phormidesmis sp. 146-12. The sequence goes on from NZ_JBJPHS010000055.1 coordinate 26,534, forward strand.
AAATCGGCTTGTGGGGTTGGCTGGGGCTGACGATCGGCGTTCTCGGAATCAGTTTGCTGGGGCTACCGGAGGAATGGATTTCGTCAGCCGTGCAGTCGATCGCTCAGGGGCGGTGGGTTCTAGATAATTTCTCAGGAATGAATTTTGTCTTGAACCTATTTGATAACGGACAGTGGCTCATGCTGTTGGCGGCCCTGTCGATGGCAGTCGGAACCGTCTTAGTTCGCTACGTTTGTCGGTATGCCGACCCAGTGAGCGCGACGGGGTGGCACATGATTTTGGGAGGACTGCCGCTCTTTGGGCTATCGAGTCAGCTTGAGTCCGATCAGTGGATTCATTTGAGTAGTGCTAACTGGGCGGCGCTGGCTTATTCGACAATTTTTGGCAGCGCGATCGCCTACGGTTTATTTTTTTACTTTGCTTCCAGCGGCAGTCTGACCAGTTTGAGTTCGCTGACCTTTTTGACTCCCGTGTTTGCCCTGCTGTTTGGCAATCTATTTTTGTCTGAAGTGCTGAGTCCGCTTCAGTGGGTAGGCGTGAGTTTGACGCTGGTGAGCATTTATCTAATCAATCAGCGAGAAGTCTTGACTGAGAAATTAAAGCGATCGTTCTCTGAAGAAGTTTCTCCGGATCAATCGGACGCGCTCAAGAATAGTTCTCTGTCAGCACAACCAGAAACCAGTGAAATCGCGGGAGTGCCGTTGGCCGTCGTCGAAACTGAACCCGAAAGATTGCCCTAAGCCTGTGTAGTTAAAATCCCGTAGGGTGTGTTGGGCAATGCGAAACGCACCACCAGTCTCAAAGAGCACCACCTGTAAACTTAATAACCCCAAAGATTACATAGGGTGCATTAAGCTGCTCAAAACTTACCCTCAGACAGAATCGCTGCGTTTCGCATGACTCAATACACCCTACAGATGACGATTCCATTGAATTTGAGATCGTTGGCGGAAGACTGATCACTAGTTGACGGATTATCATTTCTGTGTAGGTGCCAAACTTTTTGAGGGCACTATATTGATCTGGCGGTTAGGATTGAGCTAGCTAAAAGAACTTCCCCCCCTTTGTTGATACGCTAGTCGCACCCCCCTTTTGGGTCAGCCTATGATTTCTCGTTGCCCTGGTTTTTTATTCATCGCTTGCGCCGTGTGTATGACGGTCGCCTCCAAACCAGCAGCCAGTTTTGCAGGTGAATTGACAACCCCAAAAAACGCGGTTGCCCAGATTTCCCCCAAAGCGCTCCAATTTGCTCAAGCCCCTTCTCAAGACGCTGGTCAGACAGAATTGACGATCGGCGCTCAAGGCCCCCAGGTGAGCAAGCTGCAAAAAACCCTCAAGCTCTTGGGCTACTTTGACGGCGAAATTACGGGCATCTACGAACAAAGTACGGCGGAGGCGGTCAGTAAGTTTCAAAAAGCGACGAGTCTGCCAGAGGCCAAGTTAGCCAAAGCGGATGAGCCTCAAAAATCAGAGAATGCACCAGGATGGATGATACCAGGCGCGATCGGGGGCGCGCTTTTGATGGGCGGAGTCGGCTTGTTAGCCTGGAGGCGCAGAAAACCAGTCGATCGACCTACCCAACCAGAACAGCCATTACCGGACGCTTTGGTTGAATCTTCTGAAGAATCGCACGATCGACCCAGTGAGTCTCCTGTAGACCACTCAGAAAATGGGGTAAGTGATTCGGCTGCGCTCAAGGGGCACTCTAATTCCAACGGTCACGGTCACACGACAGTCACCGTTTCGGAAACCCTTCCACAGCATACAGAACCACCCATGAGTTATGTCACAGAAACACCCAAGGTTTCAGAAACGACTCGGCTGGCGAAAATTAACATCGTCGATGAGTTGATTCGAGACCTTCGGACACCTGATCCGGCCAAACGGCAAAAGGTCATTTGGGAATTGGGTCAACGAGGAGACACGCGCGCAGTCCAGCCGATGGTTGATTTGATGCTTGACTCTGACTCAAAGCAGCGAAGTTTGATTCTCTCAGCGCTCTCAGAAATTGGAACTCGGACACTCAAACCGCTGAGTCGAGCGTTGGCGATTTCGCTCCAGGACGAGAATGCAGACGTTCGGAAAAATGCGATTCGCGACCTGACGCGAGTCTATGACATGGTGGCTCAAATCAGTCATCTGTTACACAAAGCGACTGACGATCCCGATCAAGAGGTTCAGGAGACAGCCCGTTGGGCCCTGGGGCAATTAAATCGAATTCGGACTGTACCAGGAATGGAGAGTCTGCCTGCGCTCAAAAATTCGGTGAGTCCGCCGGAGAGTTTGCCGTAAGAGAGGGATGAGGAATGAGGGATGAGGAATGAGGGATGAGGGATGAGGGATTGCTTCGAGTTACTGCAAGGGTGCGCTACATAATGGGTTGATTTGAGGATAGGGTGTATCTGTGAGAAAGTTCTAAGTCCGTTTGGCTTCATTCTTCATCCCTCATCCCTTCTTTTTGTGTCTCATTTTTTTCAAAAACCGCTCAAAATATTGTTGTTGTCTACCTCGGTTGGTGCGCTGGGGTCGGGGTTAGGTGGGGGTGTCGAGTTGACGCTCAAGAGTGTGGCTCAGGCGTTGAGTCAGCGAGGTCATTCTTTGACGATCGTCGCTCCACAAGGGTCAGTCTTAGAAGGCGTTTCTCTCGTGTCGATCGCTGGCACACTTCAAATCACGGCTCAAACTCAAGGACGCGATGCGCTGGTGACGATTCCTCAAAATTCTGTCCTGGGGAATATGTGGGACTATGCGCGTCAGGTACAGCACGAGTATGATCTCCTGTTTAATTTTGCTTACGATTGGCTGCCGTTTTATTTGACTCCGTTTTTTGAGCGCCCGATCGCTCATCTAGTGAGTATGGGTTCGCTAACGGAGGCGATGGATCAGATCATTGAGAAAGTCGCGCTTGAATTTGAAGGAACGATCGGGGTTCACAGTTTGGCTCAGGCCGAGACGTTTCGATTCAAAAATCACTGTCGCAACTTGCAAAACGGCTTTGATTTGTCGCTTTATCAGTTTTGTTCTCAGCCCAAAAATCAGCTTGCCTGGGTCGGTCGGATTGCCCCCGAAAAAGGGCTAGAAGATGCAGTGGCGGCCGCTGAAAGGGTGGGAATTCCGCTCAAAATCTGGGGCGTGATCCAGGATGAAGACTACTGGCAAAAGATATTGATTGACCATCCAGGTGCGCCCGTTGAGTATGGGGGATTTCTCTCAACCCGTGAGCTACAGCAAGTTTTGGGAGAATCGAGAGCTTTGTTAATGACTCCGCGGTGGGTAGAGGCATTTGGCAATGTGGCGATCGAGTCCCTGGCTTGTGGCGTTCCGGTGATTGCCTATCGTCGCGGTGGCCCCTCAGAAATTGTGCGCGATGGTGAAACAGGCTGGCTCGTCGAACCCGATAGCGTGGATGGATTGGTGTCCGCCATCAAGAAAATCGATGCCCTCGATCGTACGCTCTGCCGCCAACAAGCCCAAGCCCACTATTCTCTCGAAGCCTTCGGCGATCGTCTAGAATCCTGGTTTGCCGACCTGATACGCTAAACCAAAAGCCATCCTACATTCGTCCCTCCTCCCTCCTCCCTCATCCCTCTCCCCATGAAGCCTTGCCAAATTCCACCACCGCTAAAACCGGGTGATCTGCTGCGGGTGATTGCGCCGAGTGGTACGTTACGAGAATTTTCTGCTTTTGAGAAAGGGATTGAAGTGTGGCGCGATCGAGGCTATCAGATTCAATTAAGCGATGGGTTTGACGATCGCTGGGGCTATCTCGCTGGCACTGACCAAGCCCGCCGCACTCAGCTAGAAACGGCCCTCAAAGATCCTGCTTGTCGTGGCATTCTCTGCGCTAGAGGCGGATATGGCGGGGCGAGACTGCTCGAAAATTGGACGCTGCCGATCAGTAAACCCAAGTGGCTGATTGGCTTCTCAGACATTACAAGCTTGCTGTGGAGTTTCAGTCAGCAGGGAATTTCGGGCATTCATGCTCCTTTATTGACGACGATCGCCACCGAGCCAGATTGGTCAACGCGACGATTATTTGATTGGCTTGAGAAGACAGTATTACCCCCCATTCAAGGCACAGGTTGGGGAAACGGACAAGCGACCGGATTGTTGCTGCCCGCAAATTTGACCGTGGCGACCCATCTTTTGAATACGCCCTTACAGCCTGATTTGGCGGGTGTGATTTTAGCGCTAGAAGATGTGAGCGAAGCGCCCTATCGGATTGATCGAATGTTGACCCAGTGGCGATCGAGTGGTGCCTTTCACCAAATTCGCGGCATTGCATTAGGAAGATTTAGCCAATGTGAGCCACCTGCTAGCGTTCCGAGCTTTAGCGTTGAAGAAGTGGTGCGCGATCGATTAGGGGATTTGGAGATTCCGATCGTTTCCGATCTGCCCTTTGGTCACGATGGCGAAAATGCCGCGCTGCCCGTCGGAATCCCCGCTTTGTTGGATGGCGATCAAGGAATTCTCAGCTTCCCAAACGAAGGCTAAGTTAACGTGAATTCTATGCAATTGTCCACTGGGGTTACCATGCCAAAAATTCTATCTGAAGGTCATCTAATGCCCATTCTTATCACTCCAGATTGATGGGTTTAAAGGAGCGATCGCCTAACTTTAAGCAAGTAGGAGCTTTCCAACCTCTGTTCTAACCCTGTACTTCCATGAATGCTTGACTCTGGTCTCCCCAAACTGTTTCAGTCTTTTCTCAAGTTTCTCAAGTATGTACTAATTGCGCGTCGCAAATCCCTAATCCTGTTGCTGATTGGAGTCTTTTTGCCTCTGCAATTTTTTGGAGAACTGGCAGAAGATGTTTGGGAGCATCAGGGCGGCTTTCCTTGGGATGTACCGATTCTTTTGGCGATTCACTCGACTAGCCAGCCACAACTCGATGCGATCGCGACCTTTCTCACCAAGTTGGGAGTCTTTTTGGGCGTGTTTCCGATTGCGATCGTCACAGGATTGATATTGCTAGTCAAACGACGATGGCACTCATTGGCTTATCTGGTCACGACGCTAACAGGAAGCATTCTGATCAATCGAACTGCAAAAGCACTGCTTCATCGAGTTCGTCCGCGCTTGTGGCAGTCGCCCGCTCCGGAGTTTGATTACGGGTTTCCGAGCGGACATGCGATGTCAAGTATGACGCTGGTTGCCACCCTGGTTATTTTGACCTGGAACACTCGATGGCGATGGTGGGTGCTAATTGGGGGAGCCGTATTTGTGCTGACGATCGGATGGACTCGTCTCTATCTGGGTGTGCATTATCCCAGTGATGTTTTGGCTGGATGGCTGGTTTCGATCGCCTGGGCAATCGGCGTAAGTTTGTTGATCAGACCGCGATCGACTCAACCTCGACTAAAAGAAACACCCAATAAATAAAGCACCCGTTAAAAGTGGATTCCGCTAAGGGCATGACATTGCTATGCCTCTACACTATGCTTCTACATTGGGATATCATTTGTCTGCAAGTCTCTAGTCGCTAGTGATTGACTAAAAATAGTTATATATAAGCGACTGAAGATCTGTAATATTAGATCGCCTATTTAGGTTCAGCGAGGCAATAGAGAATGGTTGTTCCGGGAAGTTGTTCTCCGAGTGTGGCGGCTGGAATGGCTGCTCTGCAAGCTTTCTATAATCTCTCGACAGGGCTATGGAATACAACAGGTTGGTGGAATTCGGCAAATGCTTTGGAGACGACGATCGACTATGCGACGATCACTCAGACAATTCCTTATCGGGGCAATGTGTTCAATACCTTTGAGAAAAACAAGCACACTAACTTTCTCAATCCCTGGTTTTATGATGACGAAGGCTGGTGGGCGCTAACTTGGATTAGAGCCTACGATGTAACGGGTCAACGTCGCTATCTAGAGATGTCAAAAACCATCTTTGAGAATATGACCCAAGGCTGGGATGCAACCTGCGGCGGTGGAATCTGGTGGCACAAACGCCGACAATACAAAAATGCGATTACGAATGAATTGTTTTTGTCGATCGCAGCTAAACTCCATAGACGATCATCTACTCAAGCTGAAGCAGTCTATTATCTAAACTGGGCACAACGAGAATGGGAATGGTTTAGAAACACCGGAATGATCAACTCTGACAACTTGGTGAATGATGGTTTAGATGATGCTTGCCGGAATAATGGTAAAACAATTTGGACATATAATCAGGGCGTGATTTTGGGTGGGTTAGTAGACTTGTATCACAGCACAAAAGATCCGACCTTGTTGGCTCAGGCAGAAGCGATCGCCGATGCTGCAATTCAAAAGCTGGCACCCAATGGCATCTTACAGGAACCCTGTGAAATCAATCGGGATTGTGGAGCTGATGGGCCGCAGTTTAAGGGGATTTTTATGCGAAATTTGTCTGACCTTTACCAGACGTTACCCAAGCCTGAGTACAAAGATTTTATAACGCAAAATGCGGCGGCGATCTGGTCACGGCGCGATCGTAGTAACCAATTTGGTTTAAGCTGGGCGGGCGAGTTTGATCAGGCGGATGCATCTCGACAAAGTTCTGCGATGGATGCTGTGAATGCGGCAATCTTGCTGGGAACCACGGGAATCTATCAGGCTGAGAATGCAATGTTATCTGGAGCAAAGCAGGCAGCGATCGAGCCAGGATTTCGGGGGGCTGGGTATGTTAAAAGTACAGTTAACAACGATTCTGTGACCTTTAATGTCAAAGTTTCTTGTTCTGGAAAGTATGATCTTAAGTTTCGCTATGCGACGATTGAGGGAAATGCATCTCGATATGTTTATGCTAATGGTAAAAAGGTCGTAGATAATCAGATTTTTCCACAAGGTCAGACCTGGAACGAGACCACCGTTTCTAATGTCTGGCTGAATGCTGGCGAGAATACCGTGTCTATTATCTTTAATGCGCTCAAAGGCAGCCAAAATTCATTAACGTTAGATGAAATGCGAATTGAGCCACGATCGTAACGTTTGTTCAATTACCTGGATACTTTTACCTGGATATTTTGATGGTTAATTCACCTGCACGATCGCTGGCTATTCGCGGTGCTTTTCTAGATTTTATCGATGATCCTTTTTATGTGAATGAGTCAGACTGTGTTCGCTACTTAGCCGATGGGCTGTTAGTTTTAGAAGATGGCTATGTGAAAGAACTGGGAGCTTATCAACAGCTTTGCGATCGCTATTCGGATATTGAAGTGGTTTCCTATGTCGATCGCTTGATTGTGCCTGGGTTTATTGATACTCATCTTCACTTTCCACAGACCGAAATGATTGCGGCATATGGCGAACAGCTTTTAGGATGGTTAAATCAATATACCTTTCCAGTTGAAGGTAAGTTTAACAATAAGTCCTATGCTCAAAAAGTGGCAAGTTTCTTTTTAGATGAATTGTTGAAGAATGGAACAACAACGGCGCTTGTGTTTGCGGCTGTTTTCCCCGAATCGGTAGAGGCTTTTTTTGAAGAAGCCAGTCAGCGAAATCTGCGGATGATTGCAGGCAAAGTTATGATGGATCGCCATGCGCCTGACTACCTGTGTGACACCGCCGAAACCTCTTATCAAGAAAGCAAACAACTGATCGAGAAATGGCACAAAAACGGCCGATTGCTCTACGCGATTACGCCCCGATTTGCGATTACCTCCAGTGATGAACAACTGCGTCTCGCAGGCAAACTGTTAGCAGAGTTTCCGGATGTTTATCTGCACACCCACTTGTCTGAAAATGTCGATGAAGTGGTCTGGGTAAAAGAACTTTTTCCCGATGCTGCGGGCTATTTAGATGTCTACGATCGCGCCGGATTAGTTCACGATCGCTCCGTCTTCGCCCACGGTGTCCAGCTTACAGATGAAGAGTTTCGGCGGCTCTCAGAGACCGAAGCAGCGATCGCGTTTTGTCCTACTTCTAACTTATTTTTGGGGAGCGGACTGTTTAGAATTGAGCAAGCAAAATCCGTTGAACACCCGGTCAAGTTGGGGTTGGGCACAGATGTTGGCGGGGGGACTAGCTTTTCGATGCTGCAAACAGCAAATGAAGCTTACAAAATTGCTCAAATGCGCCAACAAAATCTTTCTCCCTTTAAGGCACTGTTTTTGATGACGTTGGGCGGAGCCAGGGCACTATCACTTGATGACAAAATCGGCAATTTTGAAGTTGGAAAAGAGGCAGATTTTACTGTATTGGATACGCGATCGACTCCAGTTATGGCTTTCCGCAACCCGATCGCAACCGCTACTACACTGGATGAACTCGCCGATAAAGTGTTTAGTCTGGTAATAATGGGAGACGATCGGGCTGTTTGTGCGACCTATGTGGCGGGAGAGCTGACCTACCAGCGCGTTTAACTGATGGATAACCTTGCCAGTATTAACAACGTCAATTACGATACGTTTGGAATTAGTGCGCTGTAGATCAACACTGTAGATCAATACTGACCCTTCATTGAGTGTTTTACAAATGCTGCCACGCTTCATCCTCTTTAGGGGTCAGCTTTAGGGGTCAGCCAATCTTCCGCCAAACTGGATTCACTAGATAAGCTAATTTCTAATTGCGTTTGTTCAAGTTCTCTAGATTTGATAAACAGCAAAAAATCTAGTACTTCTTTAAGTATAGAATCGGATGCTTTTCTATCTCTTTTAATAGTTGCTTTTTAGGGCTGATGCTCACATTAGTTTCTCCTGGTGATGTTTCACAATAAGGGTTACTTGATCGGGAAGCCAGGAATCAATTGATCAATCGCTTGCATGGTCTGCATGGTTTCTTTGAGAGCAACGACAACTTTTTGATAGTGCAATACGTCGTCAAAAGATAAGGTGCGTTTGGCTTTTTTGCGATCTTTTAGCCATTTGTCTAGGACTTGATAACCACCGATCTTAAATTCCCAAACGTCAGGGGTGATGCCTTCAAAGTAGCGGTTTTTGTTGATATAAATTCGCTGTTCGGACGGTTTGTAGGTAACTTCGGTTACGGCATTGTCGCCATCGCCGCCCAGTATGGTGATCAGTTTGTTGAGTTTTTTTGATTTCATCAGGTGTAGAGCGACTAATTCTTCGCCTTTTGCACCCAAGTCTTTGAATAATTGATCGTTGCTGGTCAGAGGTACGCGGGGAAAGTCGATTTTGAGAAACTCGGCGTAGCGTTGGCGATAAGTGGGGCTGTGGAAGATGGCGTAGATGTAGTAAAAGATGGTCTCTGGAGTCGGCACATAGCCAAGCTTCTCTCGAATTGCTGCAATGAACTCTAAAGAGAAATTTGGAGATCTTTCAGCGAATAAATTGCCTTGCTGATTGTCAGTATCAGGATGAAGATAAAGAGGAAAGTAATAGTTGAATTCTCGCGACTCAATAGAAATTGCATTGCAATCACCTAATAGGTTAGTCACAAAAACGTGATCAAACCCTAGTTCTACTTGCTGTCTACAAAGTATTAAAGCTGTATTTTCTTGCAGTAGATGTTGCATTACATCCTTGACTGGTCGCTTTAAAGTCCTTTTGCTGAAGTATATCCAACGATTATCAAAAGGTCTATAAAAGTAGCGCTTAAGTAAGTCTGATATATATCCTTCTGTAATAGCTGCATTACGCTCTTTTTCAAATACCCATCCTGCTTTGTCCTTTAAGCCGTACTTTGATTGTATTTCGCTGTTACTAATTTGATTAGAGTAGAAATCTTTTAGCCGAATTGTGAGTGTAGTTTCTTCTAGAGAAACGGCAAAATCATCGTGACCTGACTGAATACCATTTTTATAGAGACTAAAAATATCCGTCACAATTACCAGACTTTGGTACTCATCGCCTAAGCTAAAGTCTTTAGGAGCAAAAAAGTAGTTTGGTGGTAATGGCTGTATTTCTTGCCATTCTACAGATTCAATGTCAGCACTAGAGAGGAAATTATACTTCTCTTGGCGCTTACCCCACAAATCATAGTAGGCAACTTTTGACAACTTCTTAGGCTCTTTTACAGATGGGTTATTATCCTTAACTCCAATTACGATGGATACGCCCTCTTTGATATCAAAAACGTTTCGATCAGGACTTCCATCAGGACAGTTCTGATCCGGTATTCCATGTAAATCCATTACATAAAACTGATCAAATGTCTTTAAGAGTTCCTCTCTAACTCCACGGTGAATTAAACCATTTAGATAAGAGCTTGCAGTAATATATCCAACCACTCCATAGCCTGTCTGTTCAACACGATGATGAGCAAAGCAAATAAATTTTAGGTAGTCATTGTCTAGAGGTGATATGTTTTTCTCACCTTCCTTCCGAACTCTGCCTTTGTAACGCTCCAAAAGCTCACCAATGTAAGTTAGCTCAGTAATTTCTTGAGGCTTTTTCGCTGTTTTTACGATTTTCTCCCAAACTCTTCCTGTGTATCTAATGTCAGCTAAATAGCTTTCATTAGCCTTTGCAATTCTCTTCCGCTTACTAGCATTTTGAGAGCTTCCCGAATACGGTGGATTTCCCAAAATCACCATAATCGGTGCGTTTTTCTTCACTACTGAGGCTTCGTTGGCTTCTTGGGCGACAAACTGACCAAACAAGATCTCTGATTTTTTGAGGGCCTCGTCCAGCGTATTCGTGAGGTAGATGCCTAATCGCTGTTTGCCCTTAAATTGATAGCCCAACTCTTGCAGTTGTAGACCGAGTTTGAGATGAGCGATCGCATAAGGAGCCATCAACAACTCAAAGCCAAACAACCGATTCAGCAAATTATCTTTGACATAGCTATCCCACTGATTGGCCATGCCGATTTCTTCTAAATTTCGATAAATCTGCTTGACCACTTCATACAAAAATGTGCCCGTCCCCGTGGCTGGGTCAAGGATTTGCACCCTCGGCTTTTGCGTCACCGGGTCTTTGGCATTATCAGCCAACCCCAACGGCAGATCAAAGCGATCTTTGAGAATCGCATCCACCGATCGCACAATAAAAGACACCACAGGCTCCGGTGTGTAATAAACGCCCCGACTCTTTCGCAAAGCCGCATTGTACGCCGCCAAAAATGTCTCATAAAAATGCACAACCGGATCTTCTTGACGAGTCCGCCGCCCAAAATCTTCTAAAATGCTGCCCATATCGACCTGAGACAGCACTTGCACCAGATCATCGATCGCCCAATCAATTTGACTAATTGCATCGGTTTCTACGATCGTATTAAACAACCGCTTCAAAAACGGGTTCGTTGCCGGAATGTAAGTGCCCGCCGTGCGCCGAGTAAACGTATCACTTCCTGAATTTTGAGCATGACCCACCCTTGCCGCAAATAGCCCATAAGAAATCGTCTGAGCATACATATCCGCAAAGTCAGCATCATTCAAATCGGGCAACAACACCTCACTAAACCCCTGCTTTAACTGATGCAACTCGCCCTGAGATTCTTCTAGCCCAAGTGCCGTTGATGTCGCCAACTTAATCGCCTTCGTCAACCTCGCCATCTGTCGCGCCAAGTCTTCAGGACTGCTAATGATCTCGCCCGTGTAGTTGAGAAACTGATCCAGCAGAGCCGCGATCGTGTTAGTTTCTCTAACTTGCAGCTTATTACCATTGCGATCAGCTAAAGCTTCTTTTAGCCTGCGCTTGCCGTTGACATACCAGCGAAACTCTAGATAATTGGTCAACACCAAATTAGGAAAGGCTTCGAGATAACGCTGCAACTGCTCTGATTTCTCAATCTGATCCAGATCTAATCCAACGTCCTTGGCTTCTACATAGCCCACCAACAAGTCTCGTCGCTTAACCGTAAAGTCTGGAATCCCTGCTTTGTTGCCTTTTTCCTCGATCACCGCATCAATTCCAACAGCAGGATCATCCAACAAATCTTTTAATGCTGGGTAATGGCTGCGCTCACTGCCCTTTTGCAGATTCTTTTGAATTGACTTTAGATAAACATCAAACGAGAAAGATGACATTATGCTCTCAGCCCCGGTGTAATTGGTGAACTTTTGGTAAACGCCTTCCGCCGCTTCAGTGTTCCCACTTAATTCTCCATCTTCCACCCTCAAATCCTGAAATATCAGCTTCGACCCCCAAAGTTTCGACCTCAGAACTCCATCATTTGACCTCAGAACTCGAAAGGCCAACCTTCTTGCTTGAAACTTTGACCTCAGAACTCGAAACTTCGACCTCAGAACTCCATCATTTGACTTCAGAACTCAAAACTTCGACCTCAGAACTCCATCATTTGACTTCAGAACTCAAAGTTTCGACCTCAGAACTCCATCATTTGACTTCAGAACTCGAAAGGCCGAGTAAATTACTCCAATTGCACACTTTAGAACAGCGATCGCGGCTCCTGAACATCCTAAAGTCCCTCAGAATGGAGGGTTGGGGGGCAGAAAACTCAAACAACGAAGCAAAAAGCGCCCTAATCTAATTCTTAATCCCCGTGGCCGCCACCCCGCGAATTAGTTGCCGTTGACCTAACAAAAATAAGAGAACAACCGGAATCGTCGCAATCACGACCGCCGCCATCATTAGCGTCCAATTGTTCGTGAACTGTTCTTGAAAGCCCGCCAACGCAAGCTGCACTGTCCGGAGGCTCGATCGCGTCGTAAACACCAGCGGTTTAAATAGATCATTCCACTCGCCAATAAAGGTAAATAGGAACAGCGTCACCAAAGCCGGACGAGACAACGGCAGCATAATTCTCCAAAGAATCTGAAACCGATTAGCTCCATCCAACATGGCCGCTTCTTCTAGCTCGATCGGAATCGTCTGAAAATATTGCCGCATCAAAAAGATCCCAAATCCATTCACCGCTGTCGGCAAAATCAAAGCGCCATACGTGTTAATCAAATGCCCCCATTTCAACACCAAAAAAATAGGAATCACCAGAATTTGAAACGGAATCACCAATGTCGTCAAAATGACCAACAATAAAGCCTGCTTGCCTCGAAATTGCAGCCGCGCCAGCGCATAACCTGCCAACGCCGATGTAACCATTTGAATTGCCGTCACCGCCAGCGCCACAAAGGTCGAATTGGCGAACGCCAGCAAAAAACCGCCCCGCTCCCACGCTTCTCGATAGTGGTCAAACGTCCAGCCGCCCCCCGTTTTGGTCAACGACATTCCCGCCATCACGCTCAAGGGCAACAGCACCAAAATTGCGCCCAAAACTAGCAGGAACAAACTGAGCCATTGCACACTCAAGGTATTTACACTGAAAGCGGCTCGATCGAAGGAACTTTCTCGCTGCATAAATTTCCTTTGATGGATCGATGAAACGGTTCTTGATAGAAAAATTAAGAAAAGTTCATCGTCACAAGCTACACTTAACGCTTGAACGACCCAAATTCACCAGACTGGCATTTTAGCTCTCAACTGCACCATCAGAGCAGAATTTAACGATTCTCAGCCTCATCTTAACCAGAGACGGTAAAGTGTAGAGTGGGAGCAGACTGGAGTTAAGAACCCCATTTTCCCTAACCCTTACAGTCCCAAAATCGGCTTACCCCGACTTATCCACGACCAGGAGACAATTGTTCTATGCCGCAACTTGAGGCGACCCCAGAGATTGACTTCCACAGCGAGCTTTACAAAGATGCCTACAGCCGCATCAACGCGATCGTCATTGAAGGCGAGCAAGAAGCCCACGAAAATTATCAGCGATTGGCGGACTTTCTGCCTGATGATAAAGATCAACTCTTCGGCTTGGCAAAAATGGAGAACCGCCACAAAAAAGGCTTTGAAGCCTGTGGACGCAACCTCAAAGTCACCCCAGACATGGAATTTGCCCGTCAGTTTTTCTCACAACTCCACGAGAATTTTCAAACTGCGGCCGCCCAAGGAAACGTCGTCACCTGCCTGCTGATTCAGTCGTTGATCATTGAATGCTTTGCGATCGCCGCCTACAACATCTACATCCCCGTAGCCGACGACTTTGCCCGCAAAATCACTGAAGGCGTAGTCAAGGACGAATACACTCACCTTAACTATGGTGAAGAATGGCTAAAAGCAAATTTTGAAGCTTCTAAAGCAGAACTCGAAGCCGCCAACAAGCAGAATTTGCCGATCGTCTGGAAGATGCTCAACCAGGTCGAAACCGATGCCAAAGTTCTCGGCATGGAGCGCGAGGCACTTGTCGAAGACTTCATGATTCAATACGGCGAAGCCCTGAGCAACATCGGCTTTACCACCCGTGACATCATGAAAATGTCTGCCTACGGACTCGCAACCGTCTAAAAGGATTCACAGGGGATGTAAGGATTGCGATCGCTTCCCTCATCCCTCCTCGCGAATGCAGGGCAAAGCTCTCCCTCATCCCTTCCTACTCACCCATCTCAGCCATCCACGGGCTGCTACCATATCTGTCGATGTTTGGTCTAATTGGTCATCTCACAAGTCTAGAACACGCTCAATCGGTTGCAAGAGAGTTAGGGTATCCAGAATACGCTGACCAGGGGTTAGATTTTTGGTGCAGTGCCCCGCCCCAGATTGTTGACAACATTACGGTCACCAGTGCCACCGGACAAAAAATTGAGGGTCGATACGTCGAGTCTTGTTTCTTGCCCGAAATGTTGGCGACTCGTCGGATCAAAGCCGCGACGCGCAAAGTAATCAACGCGATGGCTCACGCCCAAAAGCACGGTATCGACATCACAGCCCTGGGGGGGTTCTCATCGATCATCTTTGAAAACTTCAATTTGCAGCAGATTCGACAAGTCCGCAACGTCATGCTGGAGTTCGATCGCTTCACGACGGGCAACACTCATACCGCCTATATTATCTGCCGTCAGGTCGAGCAAGCCGCCAAACAGCTTGGAATCAATCTATCTGAGGCGACGGTGGCCGTTTGCGGGGCGACGGGTGATATTGGCAGCGCAGTCTGTCGCTGGCTTGATGCTCGAACGGATGTCACTGAGTTGTTGCTGATCGCCCGTAACCAGGAGCGGTTGCAGGAATTGCAGGCCGAACTTGGCCGCGGCAAAATTGTCGGACTAGAAGAAGCTCTGCCCCAAGCGGACATCATCGTTTGGGTCGCCAGTATGCCCAAAGGTGTTGAAATCGATCCAACCGTTCTCAAACAGCCTTGCTTGCTGATCGACGGCGGCTACCCCAAAAATCTGGGCACCAAAATCCAGCATCCTGGCATTACCGTGTTGAATGGTGGCATTGTCGAACACTCCCTCGATATTGACTGGCGAATCATGAGCATTGTCAATATGGATGTGCCTGCTCGTCAACTGTTCGCCTGTTTTGCGGAATCAATGCTGCTGGAATTTGAGAAGTGGCACACTAACTTTTCTTGGGGAAGAAACCGGATCACGATCGAAAAGATGGAGCAAATCGGCGAAGCGTCGGTAAAACACGGGTTCCGACCGTTGTTAATCTAAGAATTGCTCTACCCTCTAACAATCTTTTAAGTGAACGGGCGGATCTTGCATCCGTCTATTTTTTTGGTTAGAAGGGGAGAGTTTTAATAGCGTCGATCGCTGTCTCCATCTCAAATTCTCTCGACCCTATAATGACTTCAAGAATTCGCAGGCAGAGAATTGATGAGAAAATCTTTGAAGAACCTTTCTGTTCATGAGGGGTGGCTGATCTTTTTGGCGTGTTTTCTTATCTATTTTCTTAGTGAGCAAACGATAATGACGGCTGATCCGGTGCCCAACACATTGCTTGCCCTCAACTGGTTTATTTATACCTTTGATAACCTGAGAACCAGCCACTAGGGAATTGGCAAAGCTTAGTTTTCTTGTGGAGGCTTCCAATGGACATTACACCTCAGCCTATTTGATCGAAACGACGATTCTCACGCTCCTTATTTATTGTGCTCTCTACTTAGTGCTTTGATGAATCAGATTGAGGTCAATGGCATCAACTCAAAGCGCATGAAGGTCACCGGACAGATGTTTGAGGATGCGTATGATCTAGCAATGACAGTGATCAAAAGCATAGAAGCACGAAGTAAAACAATGGGTTATGCTTTAGAACGTTTTGAGTTTAATTTCAGCTATAGCAATCCTAAATGAGTCATGAACAGATTTCTGTCGCTCCGTTCCAGTCCGCTACGCCCCCTAAATCCCCCATTCTGGGGGACTTTGAAACCTGATTGACTGACAGATCTTTTCCAGTAGGTTGGGCTGAACTCGGTGAAACCCAACGTGAGAGAGGCGACTGTTGGGTTTCGCGTTGCTCAACACCAACCTACAAAAAACGGGGGCTTCAGGAGTTTTGTCAGTCAACCAGCTTTGAAACTGGGGAATGGGTCTTGAAATCTAGGAAGTCTCTCGCCTCAAAGTCCCCCAAAGTTGGGAGATTTAGGGGGCACGATCAAGTCTGCATTTCACGAGTGATTTGGGATTGCTAGAGCGACTTATTTTCTTTAAATAAACCTTGCAGCAGCAAAAAATATCGATAGAATCATTGCTCACTTGTGACCATTTTCTACTACTTACGAGGTCAGCTTAAAGATAATTATTGAGTCAGATAAAGCGATCACTCCTTCAACTTTTGAATAGAAGCAGTTCAAAGCATGTCATCCAAAAAAAACATTCTCCAAGTTTCAGGTACTTTTCTAGCACATGAAGGGTGGCTGATATTCGGTGCTTGCTTCATCATCTATTTTCTAAATGGACGAACCATTAGTGCAGGTGATACGATTCCTAACACCTTGCTTGCCTTCAATTGGTTGATCAACCACACGCTGAACTTTGAGAATTTTAGGAATACCTATTTATTCTTTGTTGCTAACCACTATTTCTTTGCTGAAAACATTCGAGGATCTTTGACGGCCTTTTATCCGATCGGAGCCGCAATTGTTACTTTTCCAATTTACGTTTGCTTCTATATCTACCTACTAATCTCTAAAGGATTTCAGTCAATTGATATTACGAGCGCTGCTTTTGAAGTCGATCGCTTGTTTTTTGAAAAGATGGCTGCTGTGATCGTCGCGTCCCTTTCGGTAGTCATCTTTTACTTAGCATCTAAGCTCAAGTTTGGTAAATCTGTAGCGATCGTTTCCACCTTTGTTTACGCCTTTGCAACAGGAACCTGGATGATTAGCTCTCAAGGACTCTGGCAACATGGGCCAACCAATCTAATAACGCTTGCCGCATTGCTCTGTTTACTAAAAGTAAACCATTCTAAAAAACGAGAAAAGATACTCTTACTCCTTGCAGGCAGTTTCTGCGGTCTTCTGCCTGGAATTCGCCCAACTAATATTGTCTTTCTGCTGGCAATTTTAACCTACGCTCTATTCACCTACCGTAAGCAAAGTTTCTTTCTATTTCTGGGCTTATCCTCTGTCTTGATCAGTGCTATTTGGAATTTTTACCAGTTTGGTAGTTTTGGCGGAGGTTATGGTGGAGCAGGCAGTCTTTATCTGTTTACTCTAAAGCGATTTGCTGAAGGATTTTCTGCACTTCTTGTGAGTCCTAGTAGAGGTTTCCTAGTTTTTTCTCCTATTGTTCTTTACGCAATTCCCGGTCTGGGACAAGTCTTAAAGCTTAAGTCAAACAGAGATGAGAAACTGCTTCTTTACCTTTTCTTAGCTGCACTTGTGCTCTTTATTCAGTACTGCTTCTTTGAAATCTGGTGGGCTGGCTATAGCTATGGCCCAAGATTCTTGACGGATGCTTTGCCGATCGCTTGCTTTTTAATTAACTATACGATCGTAGCTCACTTAAAATTGCTCAACGAGACTAAACGCAGTTTATTCAACATACAAACCTTCGTCTTCTTATCTGTGCTTTTATTTTCTCTTTTCGTTCAAGTAGTGGGAGCATTTGGGACATCCATGTGGGAGGCGATTCCAATCACAATTGATAGAAGCTACGCCCAATCACAAAGTACCTGGCGACTGTGGGAACTTCGGGATAGTCAAATCGAAAGACATGCTCAAACCTTATTTTTTAGAATTACTAAGCCTGCCAGAAATTTAGACTACATAGCAGGACTGAAAGGATCTATTCTGCAAATTAGAGATGAGAAAAAGCAGCCGATTACAACTTCACTATCAGTCGCTCCTGGCACCACTCATGTATTGAAAGCAAAAGTTAAAAATACCGGAAAGTCCACATGGTTAGGTTATGAGACTGGGGCCGGGTTGGGCGAAGTCTATGTGAGGATTCGCTTTTTCGATCAGCAAGGTCAACTCATAAAATCGGGTCAGCTTTATGTCTCTGGAAGACCTCGAAGTCAGAAAACAGCCAACGCTTTGGGAGAAGTCGCCTTTCCTCCACAGGCGGGTCTGTACAAAATGATTTTTGATTTAGTAATCACTGGAACAGGTGAAATGAATGACGTTGAAGGACGATCGCTACTAGAAATCCTTGCAAAAGTCGGCACCTAAAGCGCTGTGAGTCGTCAACCCCAAAATGGCTTTGAGCAGGTTAAGCTTTGCACTATCTGATATCCTGAGTATTTTGGAATGCTACTTTTTCAAAATTATGCCTGAAGCACTATTGGAGCCGTTGTTGCGGTGGTTGCGCTTACGAAAAGTAATTTCGCAAATCCCACCCGACGCAGAAATTTTAGATGTGGGTTGCGGTACCAAAGCGGCTTTTTTGAAGACGATCGCCCCTCGCATCAAGCAGGGTGTGGGCATTGATTTCAAAGTGCCTACTATGCAGTCAGGAAATCTTAAAACGACTCAAATGATGTTGGGCGGCGTTCTACCTTTCGAGGATGCCAGCTTTGATGTAGTCACCATGCTGGCTGTTTTAGAGCATATTGAGCAAGAAAAACCAATTCTGCAAGAAATTCACAGAGTTTTGAGAGACAATGGCAAACTCGTGCTCACGGTTCCCTCAGTTTGGTCACAGCCTGTTTTAGAGTTTTTATCCTACAAACTAAAGATTATTAGTGAAGCAGAAATTAGAGATCACAAGCGATACTACGATCGCCAAAGGCTAAGAAAAGTCTTAGTAGACGACTCTAGCTTCAAGGAATTTAAACATCAGTATTTTCAGTTTTGGATGAATAACTTTTGCACTGTTGTCAAGCGATCGCAATAGGTTGAGCAAGCTAAAAACTTAAAACTGGGTTGAGCGTCGGTACAGGTGTTTTTGGGAAGATCTATCACTATGAAACTGTCAGTCATCATTCCTTGTTTCAATGAGTTAGGCACCATTATGCAGGTCGTTGAAGCGGTCAAAGCTGCACCAATTAGAGACCTGGAAGTGATTATTGTGGATGACTTTTCCGCCGACGGTACACGAGAACTTTTGAAATCTCAAGTAGAATCTCAGGTTAATCAAGTGATCTACCATTCTAGAAACCGTGGCAAAGGGGCGGCTTTGAGGGCAGGATTTGCAGCCGCAACAGGGGATATTGTCATCGTTCAAGATGCTGACCTTGAGTATGATCCTCAAGAGTTTTCGGTCATGATCCAGCCGATCGTAGAAGGGAAAGCGGATGTGGTGTTTGGTTCACGGTTTGTGGGCAGTCAGCCTCATCGGGTTGTTTACTATTGGCACATGGTTGGAAATCGATTTCTAACGACGCTTTCTAACATGATGACTAATATTAATCTCACTGATATGGAGACTTGCTACAAGGCTTTTCGACGAGAGGTCATCCAGGCGGTTCAAATTGAGGAAAATCGATTTGGGTTTGAGCCAGAAATCACCGCGAAAGTTGCAAAAATGGGTTGCCGAATCTACGAAGTTGGAATTTCTTATTACGGTCGCACTTATAAAGAAGGTAAGAAAATTACTTGGAAGGACGGCATTCGCGCGATCGTTTGTATTTTTAAATACAACTTGTTTTCCTCAAAGGTTTCTTCTATTCAGCAAGCCAGAAGCTTAAGCAGATTTTAGGGATGTTAGGCAAGAACTTACCTATTGCGCCTCTTTCTGAGAACTCTATAGGTAATTTTCACACAGGAAATAGAGTGAGTTTTTCTTGTGAAGAGACATGCAGAAAAATTCTTTCCTAGTCAATAACTTCAGCGCTGCAACATGAAAGAACTGCTTGACTGACAAAACTAGGAAGCCGGAATGCAAGAGAGGACAGTAAATTCA